>PIVM01000099.1 GCA_003353945.1 Gammaproteobacteria bacterium | reverse complement strand
CAATGATTTTTTCAGTAAACGGATCTCTTTGCATTTTCTCTGTGTTCTCTGTGTTCTCTGTGGTCAGACTAATAACCATAGCAGCAGGTGCGTACCCTGATGGAAAATTGATTTGATGGATTTCTTCCACCCCCACGCTTGGGCCAATATGTTAAAGTGCGAAAAGGTAGCATCAATTCAATGAGACGCTGCACTAGCTTGTTTATTGCTCCCTCTTCTTCGTTGCTTCAATTTCGATAGGAATAGTACCAAAGCGACCCTCCAGAATGAGGTCTATTTCTGTTTGACTACGGGTTCGGTAATAATAATGTTGATGCGTGATCAACTGATTCTGTAGGCCTTTCAATATTTGTTCAATCACGAAGGCTTCCCATAGTTGTCCATACTTCGGGTGTGATTTCAGATCATCAATGGAATGAATGTTGAGTATTTCTAGATTTAAAGTGCGCGCTTGCAGGTCAATATCAGTGCCGATATATCTGAGGGAATCAAAGACCTATCAATTTGCCAATACAGCGTGTTGTAGCGCGTTGTCTGCCATACTAATCTTGTTTATCATGCATTGGAGACTTTGCTGTGTGAGTTTTAGTCCAAATTGATCAGGTAATAGTAATATGCATTTTCCCGATATTGAGTTTGCGAAGAAAGTTGCTAATGAATTGAATATCCCTCCTCAACCGGAGGTGTTGGTAAACGTATCCCAGGAAGCTAAAAATAATAACCCCAATGCCAGTGTGATCGCCGAGGAATTAAAGAGAGATGTCAGCCTCAGTTCCGGCCTGCTGCAGGTGGTCAATTCCCCGTTCTATGGTTTGCGAAACAAGATCACTTCAGTGGATCATGCCATATCGTTATTGGGAATACCTCGGATGGAGCGGGTCGTGACCTCTATTGCGATGCGCAATAGTGTCGGCGGCAAATTGGATTTGGGTCGTTTTTGGGACAGTGCCAGTGAGATAGCGAGCATTTGCTGCCAACTTGCCAGAATGTTATCCGGCATTGACCAGGACGATGCTTATAGCATTGGTTTATTTCATGACTGCGGCATTCCCATTATGATGCAAAGATTCAAAAACTATAAGAAAGTATTGACGGAAGCAGATAAGAGAAATGTTCAACCTCGCACCATGCTGGAAGATAAATTCCTCAAATGTAATCATGCCATTGTTGGTTTCTGTCTGTGTGAAAAATGGTTTATGCCACAGCATTTATCGAGGACCGTGCTACTACATCATGAGGATTTTAAGACCTTTCATTCTGAAAACGATGATGATGATTTGACGATGTCATTGTTGTCAATCCTGAAAATGGCTGAGCACATTAGCGATTGTTACAGACAGGAAATGCGTGGCCAGAATAATACAGAGTGGGACAATATTGCGGATGATGTTTTATCATATAACAACATTACAGCCCCCGATTTTGAGATTCTAAGAGAGGATGTTTTTGAACAGCTGGCAGCGCCTGACTAAAATCCCAGCTCAGATCGGAACTAATACAGCTCAGCGCCACATTGGCCGGTCCAATTACGTCAAACTGCTTCTCGAATCATAAGCAGGTTTGAAGGCGACTGAGGCGTTTTATTCCGTGGTGTGGAATTTGGCCACCCGCGAGCGCATACTTTCCACGGAGGTCAGCATCATCACGCTGGAATCGTTCACTTGCTGGGCACCTGCGACTGTTTGCTCCGATAATCCACTGACTTTGGTGATATTTCGGTTCATCTCATCGGTGACGGCGCTCTGCTCTTCGGTAGCACTGGCAATTTGGATGCTCACGTCCTGAATACTGGTGACGGCGGTCGTGATCTTCTTCAGAGATTCACCAGCGCTGGTCACGTGTTCAATGCTCTCATCCAAGCGCTGGCGACCGGTGTCCATCACGTCTACCGCACTGGCCGCTTTTTCCTGAAGGTCTTTTATCATCGACTGAATTTCACCAACGGACTGTTGGGTTCGTTGCGCAAGGCCTCTCACCTCATCGGCTACCACGGCAAAACCACGACCTTGCTCGCCGGCGCGCGCCGCTTCAATGGCCGCGTTAAGCGCAAGTAAGTTAGTTTGGTCGGCGATGTCATTAATGACACTGGTCACCGAACCAATCTCATCGCTGTCTGAATACAGCTCGTTGATGACACTGGATGCGCCTGACATCACTTCCGAAAGGCGGTGAATACTATCCATTGATTGTGTAACCACATCCATGCCCGAATTGGCGTCTCGTGTGGCCGAATCTGCTTCTGTTGCGGCGTTGGCCGTATTGCGGGCCACCTCTGTGACGGTAGCCGACATCTCATTCATCGCTGTTGCCACCTGAATCGTTTCGGACTGCTGGGACTGCATATCCTCAAGCACCTTGTTGGCTGCCATATTGAGCTGTTCGGCGCCATCATCAAGTTCTCCTGAAACTGTTCGCACCTCCTTGATGATGTCATTGAAGGCTTCTAGCATAAGATTTAAAGAAATAGCTGTTTCCCCCAGCTCATCCTGTGTAGTCAACTCGACCCGCTTTGTCAGATCCTTGTCGTTGGCAATGGTAGTCATGGTTTCGCACAAGATCCCCATGCGTCGAATCACTCGTGCCCTGACGAAAAAATAGGCGAGCGCAGCAACACCAAATGAGACGGCAAGAAAAATGAGAGAAATATTTTGCAGTACACCAATGGAATGCCCCGCATCCTGCTCCATCATCTTCACACCCTTGTTCATTTCCTTAAGGATGGCCAGAGAATCGTTGTATAACTTAGCCTTGTCGACATCGCCAGATCCGCTACGAAGCGCTTGATCTAGTTGGGCGTCATACCTCTGCCATAAATTCTCAACCCTGTGCAGCTGTGCAATAATCTCTTTATTCGTGGCCTTTGGCAGTCCAAGGGAAGCATCACCGTTGATTAAACTACGCAGCGTTGTATCAAATAGTTTTCGTGTCTTGCCCAGGTCAGCTGCTGCATCGTAGCCATCTCGGATAAACATAAGCTCCTTGGTCATCTTTTGGGTCAGCATCCTTTGTTGGCCAGCAAGATTGATGACCACGCCGTGCGACTCTGAGCCCTCTATCCAGATCTGTAAGGATAGGAAATTACCAAACATCAAGAGTACGAAGGAAATGATAATGGCGATAAACTTGCCATGAATGCTGAGTACCATGTTATTACCTCGACAATATGATTAACCGAGCCGGATGAATCCATTTGCTGGCATTGCATCCCGGTGTGCTCTACGCTCAGAGACTAAGCACCATACGCCATATTTATTACACCTGACCCATGGAGAGCTGGTTTGTTACGTTTGCCGGTAACTATTCCCTGGTTACCAAGTGGATATTTCAGTTTGTTTGCCCATTAGCGGCAACCAGGAGGCATCTAAGCCGTGTTTGAACCTCTTCTCTTTGCTCCACAATGAGACGCACTCAATTGAAATCCCTGGCGGGAGTTCGAGCCCCATATGGCACCTCATGAGAATGTCTATCAATACATAGAATAGACGCTCTATGCAAAGTGCGCAGATATAATCAGCCGAATTGAAGGTCGAATGCTTGTTTTGCATCCTTTAAGGGCAATAATGAATACCAGCAGAAGTTTCCTTTAAAGGAATATCCCCGCGGTCTCCACGGAGATGTGTTTTATTTGGCTCAGCACCAAAAGCCTTCCGTCATGGAAAAAGAGAAATACAGGTCAATGCGTGACTAGCGATTAGTTAATGGGCGGGCTCAACCAGATTCTGCAGTATGCTGGATAGTCGTTCAGTATTGATGGGTTTACCTAGGTGGCCGTTCATGCCTGCATCCTGACATTCATTAATCAAATAAGGTAGAACGTGGGCAGTAAGTGCAAAAATAGTGATGGGCGAAAGACCTTTACTTACTTCCCAAGATCGAATCAAGCGAGTGGCCGTCAGCCCGTCCATCACTGGCATCTCACAATCCATAAAGACCAAATCATATTCGCGATTTTCAGAGGTTAATTGATCCAGTGCCAGCTGGCCATTCTCAACCACTACAGCTTCAATACCGTGACGTTTTAGCAGTCCCGTAATCACTATTTGGTTGACGGCATTATCTTCAGCAACCAGCACGTGGAGCTGTTCAATATTTTTGTCTGTGGATGCAATGGCTTGAGTGGCTGACTTAGTAGAGCGGCGTGCGCTAGCCACAAGGGGGAGTAAAAAATTGAAACAACTCCCTTTCCCTGGTGTGCTTTCGACATGAATATCACCACACATCATCTTTGCTAATCCCCGGCAGATACATAAGCCGAGTCCGGTACCACCAAATTGTCGCGTAATGCTTTCATCGGCCTGTCTAAACGGGTCGAATAGCTGTGCTAACTTTTCCTTGTCAATACCTATACCTGTGTCCTGTATGGCGAAAACTAACTGCTGTTCTGCGTTGCTGGATACAGATAATCTAATCGAACCTTTGGCAGTAAATTTGAACGCGTTGCTCAAAAGATTAACAAGAACCTGTTGCAGTCGAACCGGATCAGCCTCCACTACTTTTGGCAAACCCTTGTCAATATGAATCGTTAGGCTGATTTGTGATTTGGGTTTTAGTTTGAACGGCAACGTCACTTGCTGAATCATATCTTCGATATTGACCGGGATATTCTCCAACTCAATACGGCCCGCCTCGATCTTCGAATAATCTAGGATATCGTTAATGACCGTCAGCAACATTTCGCCCGATCCCACCATCGCTTCAAGATAATGTTGCTGTGTGGCATCCAGGGTAGTGTCACTCATTAATTCCGCCATACCCAGAACGCCGCTAATAGGAGTGCGAATTTCGTGTGACATCTTCGCAAGAAAATTACTCTTTGCCTCATTGGCGGATTTGGCCTGCTGCATGGCGGCAACCAATTCAGATGTGCGCTCTTCCACCTTGTGCTCTAACTCATTACGATAGTCTCTCAGGGTATCCATGCTTGTATGCAAGGCTCGCTGCAGTTCAAAGTTTTCAATTTCAGCAGCGATACGGTCGGCAAAAAGCTGAAATAGTGTAGAGGCAACGTCCGGGTTGTTAATTCTATTCTTGTAAAGAGCAACGACCAACCCCAGTCTTTCTCCACGGTGATTAACTAGAGGAGTTCCGATGTAACCTTCGATACCCATTTCCTGTAATAAAATATCCTTGGGGTAAAGGGCGCAAATATTGCTTGGATAGATACAAACCTCCTTACTCAGTACCTCATGGCAAGGCGTGTCGAGCAGATCATATTGAAAGTTATCGCCAGGTTCTCTGCCACAGCAAAAAGCCAATGTTCTCACTGAGTCATCACCAGGATTTAGTCGAGAGATAAATGTAAAATCAGCGTTAATGGCTTTTGCTAGATTTTGCGTGATTGCAGTGAAAAAATCCTCACCACGGGTGCTAGATACACCAGAGATAATTCCGGGAATGGTATCTGAATATAGCGCCTGTTCCAGGCTTTGAGTACTAAAAGTCATATGATCGGCCGATACTGACTTATCTGAGGCTATTACCGAGTATAGCTGTAATTGAGCATACCAACCACGGAACCACTTTCACAAAGTGATGCTCTAATTGGTGTTATTTTTATAGCATTTAACAGTTAGCTATGAACAAGGCGCACTCATAGTGCATCTGCTTATACCCTCAACACAATTGCAAGCTCAGTGGAGACATTTAAGGGCCCTAATCCCTTTAGTCTGAAGCGCTTTATAAACGGCACTTTTTATTTGTCGATCTTTAATCGTTGCGCCCATACGCTCTAGCAGTTGATAGGAGGTGAGAAGGTCACCGATCTTGAGCAGGTCAAAGGGACTATTGATTGGTGTGTTACGATCGGTTTAGAGCGGGTTAAGGATAATCAGGACCCTTCGTTAAAGGCGTAGGTGAAGGAAAGGCATTTACTCCAGTCAAATTGAGCATGTAAAAATAATGCCCTTCGAAAATCTGAGGCCATTTTTCTAACATTTTTCAACGGCATTTTATTTTTTTATTAACAAGCAAAGCAGTAGCAGCTAGCTGAAATCAAATTCCCTTTCAGGCACTTATCAAAGGTCAATTACCTTCGATTCTTCCATGGAAATCACTTCATATTTGCCAGAACCAATTCTCTTTAGAACATACCTCATCCCACGTCTAACATTAATTGGGATCGCGTGATCTTTAAGATCTTCGCTTACCGCCTCAACACCACGCTCTTGTTTCTCAACACCAAGGCGCTTAACATAAACCCAGTAAACGTCAGGCGGCACAGTGATTTTCTTTATCATAGCCAGCTCGCGCTTTCCATCGTCGGCAGATTCAATCATTATACTGTTTGCATCCCTCGTATAGGTTAAGCTCCAGTCGATAACACCAGCGCCAACGGAAACCGTGTCTGCTGTTAGCCCAAATAGATACCAATTTTGAGGTTTTGATGCACACCCAGAAATCATGAAAACAGATAGGAAAATAACCCAGTAGAAACGTTTTTGCACTCTCATGATACCAATCCAATTAACCATATTATTTCTGCGGCTATTTTATCAATATTAAGACAAAAGCACACGGATTTTTTCCTAAGGCGATCAATTCGCTCGATTTTTAATCGCAATTAAACTAACCAGGGATGACAAGCTTAGTTGATTCAATCTGTGGATTGTTACCTCCACTCAAAACCCATGTCAACCGATAGTATGAACAAAAACAAATATGCACAACCATTGATTATTGGATGAGCAACAGCTCAAATCAATATGGCAATAACACCTACATTCCCACCATCCAGATCGGGTACTACAGCATTATTGAGCTGCTCTATACTTAATTTATTACATTGGTTTTCAGCACCCAGAGGCAGAGCAAGGAGGGCCATTATGAATTCAAACCTAACTCGCCATCATACTCAGCCTAATACGTCACTCTGGAATGATATTCAACACCATGAACTAGCCGATCAAACTCAGTGTTTGAATAATCTTAGCCAATACCTCTCCCACGACACGCAACAACAAAGACGCATTAACCAACAGACCATCACCTTGATTGAATCGATTCGCGCACAGGAAACACCTGCCATTAACCTGGAGTCCTTTTTACAAGAATATCAGATCAATTCTCGCGAAGGTGCTGCCTTAATGTGTCTTGCAGAAGCCTTGCTTAGAATTCCAGACCAGGGCGTTGCACAACAACTGGTCATCGATAAAATCATCCACGCTAACTGGCAGCAACACCTTGGATGCAGCGAATCTTTTTTGGTTAACGCATCCACCCGTGCCCTCAACTTGAGTGAATCTCTGCTGGAACAGCTTGGCCTAACGCCGCACAACCTTAGCAGTCAAATTCAGCAGTTGACCGCCAGGCTATCAGAACCGCTGATTATGTCCGCCTTAAAACAAGCCATGCATTTGATTGCTCATCATTTTGTCTACAGCGACAGCCTGAGCAAAGCACTGCAACTGGCAACAAAGGAAAGCAAGGCGCAATATAGCCACTCCTTCGATATGTTAGGCGAAGAGGCTATCACAGCGAAAGATGCCACTCGCTACTTTCAATCGTATTACGATGCCATTTCAAGCATTGCACAAAAGACGCTCCATGCTGGACTTTCAGCCCCCGGCATTTCCATCAAGTTATCCGCCCTGAATCCACGCTTTGAATTCTCCCAGCGCCAGCGAGTGCTTAATGAGCTTTCTGACCGCCTGACTCAACTTGCCACCCATGCCCACCAGCATCATGTACCCCTCACTATTGATGCCGAAGAATCGCATCGTATGAATCTGACGCTGGAGTTATTTCAGACCTTATTTCAAAAACCGGAATTGAAAAACTACCACGATCTTGGTCTGGCAATACAAACCTATTCCAAACGCGCCATGCCCGCGTTACGCTGGTTAAGAGCACTGGCAATAACACACCGGAAACGTATCGCTGTGCGCCTTGTCAAAGGCGCCTACTGGGATTCAGAAATCAAATGGGCGCAGCAGCAGGGATTGAGCGACTATCCGGTTTTCACTGAAAAAGCCGCGACTGATCTATCCTATTTAAGCTGCGCCAAATATTTACTTGGCAATACAGAATATTTTTATCCCCAATTCGCCACGCATAATGCACACACAGCAACGACCATTTTGTCGATGGCCTCGCAACAGGACTTTGAGTTTCAACGCCTTCACGGAATGGGCGACACGCTGTATCAGATTCTACTATCACAGCAACCCACTCTACACTGTCGAATTTATGCTCCTGTGGGTCAATATCGGGAACTGCTGCCCTATCTGGTCAGGCGCCTACTGGAAAACAGCGCCAACACCTCTTTTGTGCATCAAGTATTGGATAAATCCATCGACGCTCAACAACTCGCGAAACACCCCATACAACAATTATCAGAATGTGATTCAACCCTGGCTGCACCAACTGAGCTGTACAGTGGCAGGAAAAACTCAGCGGGAATCAATTTTGCAAGCTGTCAGGAAACAGAGGCACTTCACCAGGCAATGACACCTTTTCTTCAACACCAATGGAAGGCCAATCCCATCATCGACGGTCAGAAAATTAAACATAGCAGTGTCTCAATCAACTCACCCTTTATGTCGAACCAGACTGTCGGTGAATGCCATTGGGCCCACCCTGCAGATATTGATATGGCCTGCCATAAAGCCAGGCACTCATTCGCAGATTGGCGTGAAACTTCGGCCAATACCCGTGCAAACAACCTGCTACGTTTTTCAGATCTATTAGAAAAAAACCGAGGCGAGTTAATTGCTTTATGTGCTCGTGAAGCCGGAAAAACACTGCCCGATGCAGCGGATGAACTACGCGAAGCCGTGGATTTTGCTCGTTACTATGCACAACAATGCTCGGAGCTGATGAGTGAACCTCGCTGTCTGGAGGGCGTTACCGGCGAAATCAATCGACTCTACCTAAAAGGCCGCGGAGTCTTTGTCTGTATCAGTCCATGGAACTTTCCACTGGCTATTTTCTGCGGTCAAATCTGTGCAGCGTTAGCAGCTGGCAATTGTGTTCTTGCCAAACCTGCGGAACAAACACCGCTATGCGCCCACCGGGCAGTGACTCTTTTACACGAAGCGGGAATACCTCTGCAAGTGCTGCATTTTCTGCCCGGAGAAGGGCCGGTGGTGGGCAAGGCATTGTGTCAATCCCCCCTGGTAGATGGTGTTGCATTTACCGGATCAACAGAAACGGCACAACAGATACAGCAATGCCTGTGCTCACGCGGAGGCGCCATTGCAACATTCATTGCGGAAACCGGCGGCCAAAACGCACTGATCGCCGACAGCTCTGCCCTGCCCCAACAACTGGTTAGCGACGCGATTCAATCTGCCTTTTTCAGCGCAGGACAACGCTGCTCGGCGTTGCGTGTTCTTTACGTACAAGAAGACATTGCAGACCATGTCATTGAACTGATCATTGGCGCGATGAACGAATTGCACATTGGCAATCCATTGCATCTAGCCACCGATATCGGCCCCGTTATCGATCGCGAAGCACAACAATGTTTAGACAACTACATTGATCAGCTAAAACGGGCTGACAAGATCATTCACCAGTGTCAAATCGATCCAACGATAAAAGCGCAGGGCAGCCATGTCGGCCACTACGTCGCACCCACCTTGGTCCGTCTTGACAACATTCTTACTCTCAAAAAGGAACATTTTGGCCCCATTCTTCACCTGGTTCGCTACCACAGAAAGGATTTGGATAAAGTGATCAAAGACCTGCAGCAATGCCCCTGGGGCTTGACCTTTGGCATCCACAGCCGCAATGAACATTTTGCCAAATCACTGGCACAACAAATACCGGTTGGCAATGTCTACATTAACCGTAACATCATCGGTGCCACCGTCGGTGCCCAGCCCTTCGGTGGTCAGCGCTGCTCCGGCACTGGACCCAAGGCTGGAGGCCCACACTATCTGCCACGCTTTTGCACTGAATTAACGGTTACTCAAAACACTACCGCGATGGGAGGAAATCTGCAGTTGCTGTCAGGACCGAATAGCACTTAAGCCCCCCAATGTCATTAAGTTAAGCGTGCAAGCCTATCATAAGTAGGGTGCGGCCCCCGCACCAATGGCACCCTGTGCCGGGTTTCGAAGGTGCGCGGGGCGCACCCTACACAACTGACATAAGCCCCGTTCGAATAGTCATTGCCTTACACTCACACATCTTTTAACGTTACGCTCTTCATTCATTGATCGCGGAGAAACGATATGTTCCCAAAAGGTGTGGCACTTGTTGTTGGCGGAAGCGGTGGTGTTGGCAACGCAATCTGCCTTGCATTAGCCGAGGCAGGAAGCAATGTCGCGTTAACTTATCATACTAATCAGGATGCAGCACTGGCACTGGTGGATGAACTCAGGGCGATGGGTGTGAAAGCAGACTGTTTTCAATACGATGCCCGTGACAGCACAGCGGCTGAAAAACTCTTCAATCACCTTGCCGATCAATACCAAAATCTTCACACCCTTGTTAATGCCGCCGGTGCCAATATACCGATGCGGTTTATCAATGAAATAACACCTCAACAATGGGCGGAGGTTATTGAATCTGACCTGAACGGTTTTTTTAATACGATATCTGCAGCCCTGCCCCATCTGCGCCAAGGGGGTGGCTCAATCGTGCAACTCAGCTCCATCGGATTACAGCGTTGGCCCAAGCGGGATGTATTATCAGTTGCGCCCAAAGCAGGCATTGAGGCATTACTGACGGGTATAGCCTCAGAAGAGGGACGTTACGGCATACGCGCCAACAGCGTCCAGCTTGGCGTGATTGACGCAGGCATTTTTCATCGTCTCAAAGAAAGCGGTGATTTTGATGATCGGTGGTTAGAAGCGGCTATAAACAACACAGCACTAAAACGTTTTGGTACTGCAGACGATGTTGCCAACACCGTTGTCTTTCTCGCCTCTGACAAGGCGGCCTATATTACAGGGCAAAGTATTAAAATGGACGGAGGTTATAGCTTATAGCGAGGCATTAACAAATTGCAGCAATAACATCAGGACGATACCGACAAGATTAGATTAGTTGCATTGGCAAATATTTTCTGACACATTCAATTCTGTAACTTCTCAATAAGCCGGGGCAACCTACTAACAATACTTTCCTTTTTATGGCAAAGTATCGCCCCATGAAGAAGAGACTCCAACTACTTGATATTCAAGAAGAAGACCAAACCCCCGCGGTTAAAGGCTTGCTTTATTGGAGCAGTTTGCCGAACGAATTCAGGAGCAGGACGAAGAAATGGCTCACTTAAAGGATGAAGTCAACAATCTCACTGCCAGACAACCCAACCGCTATTGCTGGAACAGCTACGTGAATGGGGTGTAGATATTTCATCGGGGTAAATAAACCAAATTTTGGTATCAGGACACACCTCTTTTCATGCTGAAAAAGACGCCTTACTGCAGGCAGGCTTGTCGGCATCCGAAGGTATTTACCATAGCATGTAAAGCCGAGAAACTTGCAATGACTGACCTTTATCACCTGGCTCTTTTGGTTGTTCACTTTTAATTTCAGCTTACGCTCAACAAAGCGGGTAATGCTTGTCAGTATGCGATCTCCAGCTCGTTTGCTTTTGACCAATATTGCAAAGTCATCAGCATAGCGAACAAATTTAAGGCTACGATTTTCCAGTTCCTTATCAAGCAAATCGAGCAGCACATTTGTGAGTAATGGTGAACTCACCTCTCCTCGCGGATCAGCCCTTGCCATTCGCTAGTAGTTATCGTCTAATATAGTTAATTATTAATTATTTAATAACATGACGGTGATCCTGCTACAGGGGACTTTCACCCCATAAGTGCATGCCCATGTCGGGCGTACACAAAGCAATGGACTCGGATTTGAAAAATCTCCGGCAAAAAAAACGGCCTCCACTTTTTCAAACCGGTTATCGCGGCGTTATACGTTTAATACAAACATCACTTATATCCAAACTAACGTAAGAGAATTCTAATGGCAAAACCCAATTATTCATTCGAAAAAAGGCAGAAAGAAATTGCAAAAAAGAAGAAAAAGGAAGAAAAGCGACTAAATAAAATGACTAAAGGTGTTGAAGAGGATCAAGCCCCATTAGCTGATGATAAAGATACTACTATTGATAGTAATACTTAGAGTTAGAGTTAGAGTTAGAGTTAGAGTTAGAGTTAGAGTTAGAATATCATTATCTCGATTTCCAAACGGTGAATTGGAATCGTGATATCTACAGCCTTTCACCGTAACAACAGAGAAAAAAACATGAGCAAAGGTACAGTTAAGTGGTTCAACGCAGATAAAGGGTTTGGTTTTATTACTCCAGAGGATGGAAGCAAAGATCTTTTTGTGCATCATTCTGAAATTCAAAGTGGCGGCGGCTATGCTACCCTTAATGACGGCCAAGCCGTAGAGTATGAAGTCGGCCAAGGACAAAAAGGCCCATGCGCTAATAAAGTTGTGCCGCTTTAACAAAATAAAAATATAACCAGCACAAGCAACAGCGGCTGCCTTGCGGCAGTCGCTGTTGTGGGCGTTAAAGCTGGTGAAAGCCGTGAGTTTTTTTGATATTGATGAATATGGTGATGGAGTTTATAGAGCGCTTACGGCCCTTGACACTCCTGCTGGCGTACATACAATGCACATATGATTAAGTTCGAATGGAGTCATTCAAAAGCCAAGCCCAACCTCAAGAAGCATGGTGTTTCCTTTGAGGAGGCTCAATCTGTCTTTTACGACGATCTGGCAGTTCAGTTTTACGATGAGAACTCTAGCCGTGAGGAGAGGTTTTTACTTCTTAGTTTAATCAATCTATATCTTCGCGATTGTGCCAATCAACATCGAAAGGTCGATATCCAGTGGCAGCCTTAATCGGGTAGCCGGTGGTATCTAGCCACCGGCTACCACACCACCGTACAAGCCAATGTCATTAAGTTAAGCGTGCAAGCCTATCATAAGTAGGGTGCGGCCCCCGCACCAATAGCACCCTATGCCGGGTTTCGAAGGTGCGCGGGGCGCACCCTACACAACGCTTCGCGCTTAACACCTATACACGATTAGTGGTACAAACAAGCCCCTCCCCCGTTAACGGCAGAAGGACTTTTTTAAGTGATCTTAACTCCGAGCATCGCTGTGTTCTGTCAGTAACAGCACACAACGATGGCTGAACAGATGGTGTCTGACTTACAAACGTCTATTCGATTGTCGGTCGTTTATGCGCAATCCCGTAATGGCAATCAATACAAGTCTCGCCAGTCCGCTCCCATAGCGCAGGGTCGTGATTGGTGCGCGCCCTTGCCGGTTGCGCCAAACGATCCCACTGCTCCGGGTTGTGACAGTTACGACATTCCCGCGAATTCGTGGCCAGCAAATCCGCCCAGACAATCTCCGCCAAAGGCAGACGGTGATCTTCAAAATTGTCCAGGTTGTAAGTACCGACAAACTGATGATAGAGATTAAGCAACGCTATCGTTTTCACCTTCATCTTAGGTAAAAATTCTTTCGGCACATGACAATCCGCACAATCGGGACTCACCCCTTTTCTGTTATTGAAATGAGATGAGGCCTCGTACTCTTCAACGACGGTATCCATACCAACATGACATCCGTAACAAAACTCATTCGTGTTGCTATACGTTAAGCCCGCATTGAAACCCATAACTGCCAGAGCCCCGACAACAACAGCCAACACTGCGCCAAACGGCATCCACAGTAGATACCAGCTTTTTGACGGACGCCAGATCCGAGCCCATGACTCTGACTTATCTGATGATTTATTTCCCATAATGGCGAACTACCCCCCTAATCGTAGTATTGGTTTGAACCGGGTTGCCTCCACGCCGGGAGACAACCCCACAACCTTACTTAATTACTGAGGTAGCGTTTCTTGAACTCGGCTTGTGCCTTCTTGCGTGCAGCTCGCACATCGTCAGGCTCGTTACCGGTAAACCAGAGATGCTCTGGACTCTCTAAGATACCGTCTAGCACTTTGCGAGCCTTGGCAACAGATTCCGTTTTACCATCGTGCTCCGCTTTCTCCAGAATTTCTTCAAACTCCGGCAGCAATTCCATATAGAAGCGTTCAGCCACTTCATACATTCCATGCCACTGCGTGTAGTCTGGCGCCATCATGGCAGCACCGTGACGTGCGCGGCGACCTTCGTGATGCCAGAGGTAGAACCAAGTCCACTCGATCTTTTCGTCAAACGGCTGGGGCGTTAACAGACCCTCTTTCTTCAGCACAGTCATCATGGCCTTGCCGGGACGGGCAAACTTCTCATTATAGAGTTCGACCAGGCTGTCAAACTGCTTGTAGAAGTTCTCAATCATCGGCTTACCGTGACAAGCCCCACACACTGCCTGCATATCGCGGCGACGATCCTGCCAAGGCTTCACTTTCCTGCCTTGAGCAATTGCCTTGGCGTCAACCTTTTCAGAAATGGCTGGTCGCAATGTCCAACTGATGCGATCACCCACATCATGCGTGATCGGCATGTCTCTGGTTGCCGACATATGGCAGGTGGCACAGGTCGGAGCCGCATCATAGTCTTCACCCACTATCCATTTGGCTGAATCCAAATTCAAACGATCCACATTTGCCTGAAAGTTAATTCCATGCTTGGACTCTTCATACACTTCTTTTTGTGGATGATCCGGACCCAGGTGACATTTTCCACAAGCTTCCGGGCGACGTGCTTGTACCATAGAAAATTCATGACGTTGGTGACATGCCGTACAGGCACCCAGGGAACCGTCAGGATTGATACGGCCAATGCCAGTGTTCGGCCAAGTGGCTGGATCAAGATCGCCATTGGGAAGCACTTTTACTTGAGAACCATGACACTGCCAGCATCCATTAACAGCGACAGGCGACTCCCCGTTAAATGTAAGAGCACCTTCAATCACTTCAGCTAACATATTGTCCAAGGAGCCCATAATTTGGCCAGCCTTGGCATGGTGGCTTTGAGTAAATTCTTCCACCTCAGACTCGTGGCAACGAGCACAATCCTTAGGAGAGACAATCACCGATATATTGACTTTTTCATGTTCAATCACATCAGAATCAGTTGCCTCTGCCTGGTGGCACTCGTAGCAACCAACATTGGCGCCATAGTGCTTGGAACGCCCCCACTGCTGGTATATGCCTGGAGATTCATCTTTGTGGCAAGCCGCACATTCTTTACTTTCATCACTCAGCTGCTTAAAGGGTTTCAGCACAAGCGCTTTAGGCGCAGCCTGCACAACTCCCCCATAAAAAGCAGACATACACACCAATAACATCAGCCAACGGCCGATAGAGAGAGATGCAAAAGGTCTTTTTAGTAGATTCATGATAAATCCTTCCCCTCTTTTGTATTACAACACTCGATCACTCGAGCACGGTTAAATTTGTTTTCAGTCAAGCATGAATACCGACGACACGCGGGTACGCACCAACTGAAAACGTTTTAAAATTTGAATAAGTGGCCCAACAGGCGTCAAACACTGGTTTGTTTGCGGTATCGACAATAGGCTGAAAACAAGAAACTAAACTAAGACTGGCAATTGAATGCGCGGCAGTCAACACCGCTACGAAATCAAACTTGATCAACGGTTTGTTGTTCATATGCCTACTCCCTTTCGACACGGTGGATTGATATCCCACGCTCTGAATTAGACTGCTAAACAACCAAATCTTGATGAGCTGTAAACCGCATGAACTGTAGCTCATATCATGCCATCCCGATAGATGTATTTTATATGCCATTTAAATACTAGCATTCCGGCTCTTGAATAAAACACTTAGTTTTGCCAATACACCTCAATGCACCACTACAACGAGCCAGATCAAAGAAACAGGTAAATGTAATGAATCAATGGAGGTATTGAAAAGAAAATATGGAATCTTTAGAGGTATTGACAACAGGCGCGCTTTCATTTAACGCCTGAATAGACATCGATAAACAGCTACGCAAAGCTGGGGCTGATCTCATGGATTTCTGCGTGCGAGAGTGTCGCAAGCGCTTTCACATTGCACAATAATGTCAGACAAAAATAAGGATCTTGAAAAAAATTATCCCAAGATTGGCGGAGGATTTTGGGGCAATTCTTTATTTCCGCAACCCTAAGCCCACCAGCGCCATTAACTTAAGCCATTTGTAGGGTGCAATAAGCACCCGAATATCCCTTAAGATAATGACATTGCCAAGCCCACGATTCAGCAGTCAACCCCACCAATACAGTGATATTTCACTTCCATATACTCGTCCATACCCTCGGCACCCCCCTCTCGACCAATGCCTGATTGTTTAATACCACCAAAAGGCGCAATCTCTGTTGAAAACACACCGGTATTACTGGCCACCATGCCATAATCCAACGCTTCTGACACACGCGTTATTCGACCAATATCACGACTAAAAAAATAAGCAGCCAAACCGTACTCCGTATCATTGGCTTTGGCGACGGCCTGCTCTTCTGTGACAAACGTTTGTACTGCGGCAACCGGACCAAATATTTCCTCCCGAACAATCGCCATATCATGATCAACACCCACCAATAAGCTGGGCTGGTAAAAACAGGGACCGGCTGAATGCCCCTCCCCCCCAAGCAATAACTGCGCACCCTTTTTCTGTGCATCATCCACCAGCTCTTGCACTTGGATCACGGCCCGTTTGTTAACCATCGGCCCAATATCAACACCCGGTTCTGTACCCACACCCACTTTCAGCTGGGATATTCTCGCTTTGAGCTTATCGATAAACTGTTGCGATACGCTTTCCTGCACGTATATGCGATTCGTGCAAACGCAGGTTTGTCCGCAATTACGAAATTTGGTTGCTACACAGGCCTCTACCGCTTTATCCAGGTCGGCATCATCAAATACTAAAAACGGCGCGTTACCACCCAGCTCCAGAGAAATTCTTTTTATTGTTGAGGCACACTGTTCCATCAGCTTTCTACCGACTCCCGTCGAGCCAGTAAAGGTAAATTTAGCCACCTTATCCGATTGCGTCATCGCCAGCCCCATACCATAACTATCTTTGCCTGCTACCACATTCAACACGCCGGGTGGTAACCCAGCCCGCTCTGCCAACTCACAAAGCGCCAATGCCGAAAGTGGCGTCTCAGACGCCGGTCTCGCCACCACCGAGCAGCCTGCAGCCAAAGCCGGTCCGGCTTTACGCGTTAACATAGCGGCAGGGAAATTCCAGGGCGTAATACACCCCACCACACCGACGGGTTGTTTAATGGTTTGCAATCGACGATCGCCGGCATACGTAGGAATAGTGCGCCCGTATGCGCGCTTGCACTCCTCGGCAAACCACTCGATAAATGAACCCGCATAATGAATTTCCGCCGCCGATTCCGCCAGCGGCTTACCCTGCTCAAGCGTCATAATCAAGGCGAGATCATCAATATTCTCCAGCATTAGGTCATACCAGCGCCTGAGAATGATCGAGCGCTGCTTTGCCGTTTGCTGGCGCCATGATACAAATGCCTCACTGGCGCAATCTATTGCTCTCAATATCTCATCTGGCCCTGCGTCAGCCGTTTGCGCCACCTCCTCCATCGTAGCCGGATTCATCACAGCAAACTGGTTGTCGCTAGCGCACCACTGACCATTGATGTAGTTTTTTGTTTTGAACAGCTTTGGGTCATTCAGGTTTAACATCGCTTTGTTCCCCCATTGGACGGATAGGTAACATACTTATATTTTCAAGGCGGACATATTCTACAACGAGATCAATTATCATCAACGCTTTCTATATCAACATTCATAAATTGCTTGAAGCGTAAAATTGGTACAATATTAATTCTCTCTAAACCTAGGGGCCGCGGAAAAAATAAATTTTCCAATTACGCTTGCTCCCTGCTTCCTCACCTTCGTTGTTCAAATGCTTACATATTCCAATATGCTCCCATTTGAACGCCTCGGTGAGAAAGCATGA
>PIVM01000098.1 GCA_003353945.1 Gammaproteobacteria bacterium | reverse complement strand
TTGGGATTGATGGGCTGGCGCGATGCTGTCGTTCACTGTTAGCCGAAGACCCCATGTCAGGCTCTGTGTTCGTCTTTCGAAACCGCAGATGTACTGCCGTTAAATTGCTGACTTATGACGGCCAGGGATTTTGGTTGTGCCACAAACGTTGGTCGTCCGGGCGCTTAGCATGGTGGCCCAAGAGCGCCACGAGCAGTCTGAAGGTGCCTGCCAGAGAGTTGCAAATTCTGTTGTATAACGGCAATCCCAAGCGCGCGAACATGGCCAGCGACTGGCGGCCAGTGACGTAGCTTGAGGCGCTTATGTGCGTCGTTTGTCAGCTTATGCCGCCAGTACTTGTCGGGAACTCCCGTCACCGGCTGCCAACTGGTTTAGCGTTTGCTGATAGTGCCAGGGCGCCCAAGCACCGGGGGCGCACCAAACAGCTGCCTCATGATGTTGTAGCTGGGTAAGATAGTCAATCGCATCAATGCCATTGACCATGCAGGTAACAATCACGCTAATCAGGCGACTGCCGTACTCGGCACTGTAAACGGTTTTGAAGGTTTGAGAGTTTTTGCGATACATGATCATGTACTTGAGTGCGGCCTCAAGGACATTGTTATCCAGTGGTGCGCCGGGGATTTCGAGAAATCGCGCAAGGCCGGTCCAGTGGTTTGATAGGTATTGGCACTCACTGGCCAATAGGCTGTTAGGTTCCGCACCACCCTCGCACAGCATCTGATCGACCCAGGCTTTGAGCTGATTCATCAAGGGCCGGCTGTGTCTTTGATGATAGTCCAGGCGCTCCTCATCATTAAACTGTTGTGCCTTGCAGTACTTGTCATGATCATACACTTGGCCGTAGAGGTCCATGACAAATAGTGCGGCCTCGGGATAGGTGCTCAGCAAACTGCGGAATCGGCGGAACGCGTGCGAGTTGCATTTTGCTTCAAGCGCCGGGGCGGCATGTTTACTGTTGGCTGACAAGGCGTCGGCCATGCGAATCACCTTGCCTTTGTCGGCGTCTCGGTGCGCGATGATCGTATCAAAATTCTCACCAGCGTGAGCGCGCCCTGAAAAGTACAGTACCACCCGGTGCTCACCTTCGGCAATAAAGCCCGAGGTATACATCCCTTTGCGGGCAGGCCCCGCGTCTTTGTTTTCCTGGCGCAACGCCTGAATTCTCACGCTGGTATCATCTTGATAGATGCAATGGCTCTGTGCGCCATAGGACACCAGGTGATTAAATACCGCGTGGATAGGTCCCATCATCGAGGCCATCAACTCACTTTGGGTGCTCACCGCGATGGGGGCGCCAAGCATGTCTTGCATCTTCGCCAAGCGATAATAGGGCAGTCCCATGCCATAATGCAGATACGCCAAGGTCGCCTTGGCTTTTCCCGTGTACTTTTTTGAAAGATCGACATCGCCTGGAGGCAAGGCGGTAGTGACAAACGGGCAGCGAGAACAGCTGAGTTGTTCCAGCTCATAGCGTATAGCCTTTAGCGGTATCGCGCCATCGAATTGCAAACGGACCTTGGGTGGCTTTAGCACCAATTGCCCTTGCTGACACAGCGGGCAGGTATCGCCGGCCTTCAGATCATCGTGTCGACAGACAACGGTCTGGGCGCCCCGATAGTCATCGACACCGCGTCGTCCGTGGCCCTTGACTGTGTTGTTCTGCTTGTCCTTATTCGGGCGGGGATCGTTAGGTGTCCTGTCAACAGCATCCACCGCAGTGCCCATAGCGGCTGCGCTACGTGTGTCATCACCATTGCCATCGACGGACTTATCAGGCATGCCACCCAAGCCAAAGGTGATCTCTTTCAGGCGCACGATATTAACTGTCTTCTTCTCAAGCTCTTGTTCGAGTTGATCGATCAGGTCCGCATAAAACCAGCACAGACTAAACAGGCCTTCGGTGTTATCGATGATGTTGGCATCACAGTCTCTGTCGCGAAAATGCCGCAAATAGGCCTGTGTGTCGGCGTAATCTATGTCCATTGTCATGACATCCCCCTGCGCTCAGTGGATGAGCTTTCAAGCAGACAACTGCTGTCGGTAGTCGCGCCGCAAGGGGTAAATATAAATATCTTTCACCGGCACAGACAGCTTGTGCTCACGGTCACTGCGGCTGCGTCCCTGGGTTTGGCCGACACACCGCCAATTTGCGGCTTGGTAACAGGTACCGCGAAATCGATCTCGTTGAACGTAGGTTTCCAAACAATACACCGGGTGGCCATAACGCGCTTGCCAATCTTGCGCAATCCGACGCGCCACAAGACTGAGGCTATGGCTGGCTAAGCATTTTACGCGAACCCAAGGTGGCACAAGAAATCGGGTATTGTTGGTGGTCAAGTTGATATTGCGTTGACGAGTGTCTTTATCCCAGCCGATATGGACATCACGATCCGTTGAGGACCAGGCGGATGAACCAAACAACAGGCAGGCCAAGGGCCTGTCTTGGTTATCTAGGATGAGGTACTTCATGTTCTCACCGACATTGCCGGTGTAGCTCAAGTAATGATAGGTGGCCAATAGGCAGTTATAGAGCGCCTCATGTTCGCTTCGCGGCAACACATTGATGACCTTCAGCGGTTGCAGGGCTTTGAGTGATCCCTCAATCGGTGTGGTATCATGCAGCACCTGTTGAATCTGGCGCTGCTTCATGCGATTGACCGGTGGCCTGCGCCTCGGCGGCAGTTCAATATGCCCTCGATCATGCAACTTGAGCATCATGGTTCGGCTGGCCATGTCTTTCAGGTCGCCCTTAGCATTGCGCCAATCCCATGCCTCGGCCAGTGCGACCGAGAGTTTGCGCCGGTGCCAGGTTGGATTATCCGCAATCAATTGTCGGATGAAATCGATATCTTGGGCAGTTAACTCCCGCCCTTGGAGTTTGATGGTCTTGTTCATGGCGGGTAGCTTGCCAAAAAACAATTTGGGAGTCCAGCGTTTTATGCGATTTCTTTTGAGTCAAGGAGCGTTGCCGAGAGCTCACTTATGCATAGCTGTTTCAACATTGATCTACATATGTTTTTTGGTTGAGAAATTTGAGCAAGCGATTCTCTGTTTTGTTCTTCTAGGCCTGATTGGTTCGCTAGCTAGAACAGATTTTATCGGTATTGCCGTTGCATTGTTGGTAGCCGCTTATTTCACTAAATTGTACTTAAACGATAACCGCGTGATCAAATCTTCATGGGGGGTCATTGGCGGAGCCCTGTTAGGTTTTATCTTAATAGGGCTACACAATTATCTGATCGCAGACGATTGGTTATCGACCAGCGCCCGAATGAAACAGCACTGGGGAACAGCCACACCCATTAACCCCTTTGCACCGTTGTTTCAGTTTTTACGAAGTTTTCTTTATATTGCGCCACTTACTGGTGAAGAGCGCGTCGAGTTAAGACAACAATTACTCAGTGCTGCCCTTTACGCAAGCCCGGTATTCTTAATCGTAGCGGGCACCATAGTCTGCCTTTTGCGAAATCGATTAATTCTACTGTTAAATGATGCATATAGACGTTTAGAGAATCAACCTAAGATCTTTTGCCTATTTCTTACAGCAATATTTACCATATGCGGTTATTTGGCAATCTATTCCATCAATACCATGGGGATGCAAAGTTGGTACAGTGCGCATGTATTTGTACCCATGGTTTTTTTGCTAATGCTTTTTGTGCATATCGTTGCTGCTACCAGTACACGCTGGTTTCTAATAATTTTTACGGCATGCTCAGTCATAGTAGTGACTAACCTACTTATTTTCTTTACAACATCGGCTACTTACTATCACCAAACATGGATGCGAGATATCGGGCTTGCTGTCGCCGACGGCGTTATGCAGGGCAAGTTACCGACCCATGTAGGCATTTCCGATGCTGGAATCGCTGGTTATTATTCCGATGGCCATATTGTAAATCTTGATGGTTTAGTAAATCTTGACATCGCTAAATACTTTCCAAACCACTTGCCCTGTTATTTCTATGAAAGCAACCTTAGCCTAGCCGGTGGTTTTGGAACATCGGAAATGCTTAGCCCAAAGATTGACTGGAATAGCTTCAGCGACGCTTTTAGTTACCGCAGTCAAACTGGCGAATCAGTAGGGTTGCGAAAGCTAAATCTCGAAAAAATCAATGCCATTTACCACTGCGATGAATTTGTTACGGCGATGAAGAACAGTACACCCGAAGAAGGTTGAACCATATACGGGTTTGCGTTAACTGACTAAAATTCGATACCTTTGGGTGTTGATTTCTGTCCCAGAAGAATCTGTTTGCCAGTTTAGGATTTTGTAGGCCAGTCGACGCTTCCTTGGGATTCTGATGGCCTGGTGATTACAATGGTATGGACTCCTCCCCAACTATCGGCATCTATGTGCCAAACTGGAATTCGAACCAACCAGTTATCGATGCTACAGAAGGAGTCCAATATGAATATTAGTCGAGTAGGTGTTGATCTGGCAACACTTTGCCGGACGCTTAGCGAACAAAAGTAGAGTTCACCGACTTCGTACCAAGCTAGATCTTACACACTAGACTGAGAAAGAATATAATTTTACCCTGCAAATGGTTAACAGGTTACTTTTACATGCTTAGGTGGATTAATACTTTTACTCGAACTAACACATCAGCTCTTTGCTTTATCATCTTTTCCGTAGTTTTTCTAGTATATATAGCAAGCCCAAGAGCAACATCACTCGATTCTCGCTGGTCAGTCCACACAAGCCTGAGCATTCTCAAAGAGGGTAATACCGACCTTGACGAATACCGGGAAATAATCGAAGAAGAAGATTTCAGAGCCTTAGAGCAAATAGACCATCACCTTTATACATTGTTTCCTGTAGGCGTTTCTGTATTGTCTCTACCTTTTGTCGCAATTGCAGACCTAACTTTCGAACCTCTAGTCAATTCATTACCGCCGCTTAAAAATATAATCCATGCAAGGTTGAAGGCACAAGGTCGATCTGTGGAAGCTCTTGCCACCATTCATGCCTACCAAGTCATTGAGTTGATCATCGCTTCCTTCTTCTGCGCCCTGGTTGCCGTTGTTATTTATCTAATCGCACGTTATTACTTATCAGTAAATCTATCATTAGTTGTGGTTTTTATTTTCGCTTTTTGCACATCAAGTTGGTCAACTTCGAGTCGCGCATTGTGGCAGCATGGACCGTCTATGCTGATGCTTTCGATCACTCTCTATTTAGTACTTAGTGAAAAGAAACGCCCTGGTATTATTCAATACAGCAGTATTCCTCTCACATTAGCATTTATCATTAGACCGACTAACTCTATTTCAGTTTTATTTTTCAGTCTTTATGTGCTGCTACATCATCGCGATCTATTTATTAGATATCTATGCTACACCCTTCCATTGGCGGGGTTGTTTTTAGTCTACAATTTGTCCATCTATAACCACCCATTGCCGAACTATTTTAATCCAAATCGTATCTTCGACTTGAACTATTTTATGGAAGCATTATTAGGCAATCTAGTGAGCCCAGCCCGGGGATTATTTGTCTACAGTCCTATTCTATTGCTTTCCCTTTTAGGTGCTGTGTTTGCCTCACGCACAGCCCGACTTACCTCCATTACATCGCTCGTCATCGCCATTATTATTAGTCATTGGCTAATTATTTCCAGCTTTCCCCATTGGTGGGCAGGGCATTCCTATGGCCCTCGATTTTTTGCGGACATGATACCATTTCTTATTTTTCTCCTTATATTTTTCATTGAGAGATTTGAGTCCTTTCCAATTCGGAAAAAAATATTATCTGGGGAATTATGTCTGCACTCATTCTATTTAGCTTTTTCACCAATTTTAAAGGTGCCTATTCAAAAGCCGTGTATAAATGGAATGTAGAGCCCACCAATATCGACGATACCCCTCAACGTATTTGGGACTGGAAAGATCCACAATTTCTAAGGTAGGTATCGCAACGGATATTCAAGAACCCAATGCGGTAGCTTAATTGCGCCAACCAGATGCTCGGTGTTAAAGTTGGTGAAAAGAAAGAGGCGTTTGTTCTGCCTATACCCAAGGTTATATAAACCAGCAATCTATCGACATGTTGCTGGTCTTCACCATGCACGTTGAGGCACTTGCATACAAAAATAGAACTGAGGTGAATATGGCTACAACAGAAGAGGAATACGAAGATCTAACTGACAAGATCCATGCTTGGGACATTCGCGACCAGCTTGACAACGCAAATGGTTCAGATATGCATGACGCTCTTTGGAATTTATATCAAAAAGCTAAGGACATCATTGATCCTGAATATTGCGCGTTTGATGACAACACTAACAGGCTATTAGTTATATTTGTATGATGATGCTGAAGAACTGCAAATGCACGTTGGTGACATAAAAGAAAAGGTTGATGCTGTACGACATGCTAACAAAGATCACTGAAGCTATGCCAGAGTCCATATTTGACGATGATTTAGAAGATTAGTCACTTTTGGATAGCGTCAAATAATGTGAGCAGAACGCCCCGACAAAATCACTTATTGTGGGCAGCGCTGCCGATACGGTCAGATAAAGTGGGCAAGCTTTGTTTTATACGGTCACGTAATGTGAGCACGGAAAACCGGATAAGTGCGAGAATTGCGATTTATAAAAGCGAGCATCTACAATTAAGTGTGATTCCTAGCATTCAGCCTGTCGTAGTTCAGACGTTCTCCCCCCTAATACCCTTGATTCATCGATATGCGTCAGTCCTACCTGCCATATCCAATTCGCCACGCAGCGCATAGCGAATTGATAATCAAAAAACCACCGTTTTCTATACATCCTAATACCATGCTAATTTCGCATGCAAAACAGCGAGTTTTCTGTATAAAAATCCGTATAATAATCAACGTATAGAAAAGGTGCGTTTTATGATCATAGGGTATGCACGAGTTTCAACCAGCGACCAGGACACTGCACTACAACTAGATGCTCTTGAAGCTGCTGGCTTACGTATCTATCAAGAAGCTGGCTCCGGGGGCATCAAGAACGCCCTGAATGAACTGACCAAGTGCCTAGATACAGTACGTGAAGGGGATACTCTAATTGTATGGCGGCTCGATCGGTTAGGCCGAAGTTTAAAAGACCTGGCAGAAATTATTACCGAGTTAGAGGGGCGTAGGCTTCAAATCACTAACGGAAACCATCGATACCACCAGCGCAGGTGGAAAACTCATTTTTCATATCTTCGCTGGTTTAGCTGAATTCGAACGAACATTGATACAAGAACGCACTCGCGCAGGTCTGACCGCCGCTCGCGCCAGGAGCAGGAACGGTGGCAGACCACGAAAGCTTACGAAAGCCCAAGCTAAAAAAGCCAGTGCCATGCTTTCAAATCCGAGCATCACTAAAACAGAAGTCGCTAAACACTTCAGTGTTACCAGGGCGACCTTAAATAAGGCGCTCGTCAGTCATATTACTTGATCATTATTGTTGGCGACCACACTGCAACGGTCTCTACAAATTGCCACTGGCGGCCTGATTCAGAAAATTGTTGTGCGGGTTTATTTTTTGTTTTCATGCCTGATTTACGACATTAGAACCCTCAGTTAATCAAAAGACAATAACAAAACCCTTTGTGTCCAGTTCGCAAAAAAAACGACACTGGACAACGCAATGAACCCCCCTACGTCGGGGTCAAACGCCACTACCTGGCCATTTTTGACGTGGTGAATCGCCAAGTACCGCCCTCCTCGCATAGCAGCAATTACAGGCAAATCATTCCATGTGGGCAAAGACTCCAGTGTCGCTTCTTGTTCCACAAAGGTATGACCAAAACGCTCAGCGATATTCTTTAAATCGCTTAAACTATGCCGCCGCTGCCGACTGGCAGGTGCCAACTCAGCTTCAGACAAGGTATCGCCAAATCGCGTTAAGGTATACGCCAGTACTGCAACACCTGGCGAATAATGCACCTTATAATGTGATGCAATAGAATCAATAGGGGTTTGGCGTTTGAGGCGGTGTTGATAGTCAGATACGATATGATCCAGCGTCAGCGGTGAGCTGGAAACTAGCGCCACAGTATGAGTCAGCACCGCAACGACAACAGCAAACAGCAAGGACGCCACTACTGTAAATGCACTCTGACATAATCGCTTTAGCCCTTCCATATCCACCTGCGCAGCATAAACATATACGTCATCAGCACAACTAATAGCGCCGTAGACAGCCAAGTACCGTAACGGCTATACCATGTTATGTGAGTCATTGGGCGCAGCTGGTGATAGAAAACGCGTGCAACATCCGCATACATATACCCCGACCGGATATCTCCGCTAGCCCCTACCAATAGAGAAGGACCCGTATTGGATAAAAATACGATGTCTCGCCCATTTTCTAGTGCGCGCAACTGCACATAACGAATATGCATATCCGTTAATGCAGACAAACCAAATAATGAATCATTGGAGACAATCACCAGTCCTTCCGCACCTTTACTAACAGCGTCCTTCATCGTTTTCGAGAATGCCACATCAAAACAAATGCCCACAGCAATATCATGTCCGGCAACCGTAAACAATTGGTTTTCACCCTTCTCCACATCATCTTCCACAATTGGAACAGGATGTCGTTTTTCGCTCTGCTCAGAAAATCTCCCATTGATGATATGGTCGGAAACACTATAACGGCGGCCACCACTGCGATACTGATTACTGCCTATAATCATGTTGAAGTCAGCCTCTTCGGACAACTTACTAAAAAATAAGCGCCGATGATAACTCTGCCTGTTGGGGGTACCGTTGCTGTTTTCCGGCCAAACAATAACATCCGCATTACCCTGTAAAACTATCTCTTTAGTCAAATCATCTAACTTACTCTCGATAGCCTTGCGAATAGATAAGTCGTAACTACTCAGTGCCGCCTGCTGATAATCAACGGCCGTGTCTACAGTTGCAATACTCAACGGTGTTTGATCAGAAGAGTTTGCCTGCAGTTTGATCAGCATCACCGACAACACACAAATAACCAACGGAACAGGGACAGTCAACCACGTAATTTTTTTATCCGCGCTGTTGATGCATGCCACCAACAGCCCATTTACGACACACACCAAGTAATCCAATCCGTATCCACCGACAATGGCAATCAATCCATTGCCGTTTAGCGCATCTAACGGTAGCGTTACTGATAGCGAAATGGGAATGGATAATAAGGGCTCGCTCAGTGACTGGACAATTGCATAAGCAATAGGAAATGCCAACCAGATTCTGTCAAAAAAAGTAAAATGGGCAAGCAACCAAGTCAGTGCAAATAGTACAGAAAAAACCAAACTAGCGGTCAGAATACCACTTAGAGCAATCCACCAGCCCTGACTGATTAAAGAGATAGGGAGGGAAATATAGGCAACAATGCCAAACAAGACACCGAGCCACACAGATCCCAAAAAGCCCACTCTTTGCAAAACAGATAAAGCAGGAACAAAGCTGATAAAAACCAATAGGCCCCAACCTACAGGAGGCAGTGCTAACAGATAAAGTATACCGGCCAAAATCGCAAGACATTGTTGTTTAAGTGGTAACGACACTATATTCACATCAAAACAGCTGGAACGGAGTAAAGCATATTTCAGTACAATTCCTATTATGTAGAGCGGGCATTAAATAAAGGTAATTGAAAATTGCACTCCACGATAAGTAGCGCATTTGCTATTTACTAATTATTTGTTGGTCTTAAAACACATCTGAACCTGCTGTGATCCATACAGTTTTCTGCGGTATCCAACGCCCAATCAGATTACACAAGGAAGCAATAAGATAGAAGTGACACTACGCCCTAGGATTTTACATTAAACATACAGATATTCACATATAACGCATCAAAAACCGCGTCACATTTTTCTAGCTTGTGTTTAAACAAATTTCTGACAAGCTACTAATTGATGTTATCGGTTCATTGAATGAAGACACATCATTCAGTGCATGCAATTCATCGCCTTCTGCAGCCGTAACAGAACTGACAAGCAAGTTAAAATCCCAAACTTCATTGTTATAAATAGAATTTGCTTTTCACGAGATGTTTTTTACCAAGGCGTAGCATAGACTCTGGAAGAAATCCATAAAAAGCACATTCCCGAGACATGTCAGCTCCAAATCGTCTTCTAAATTTACTAGAGTTGGATACTACGACATAGAAGATAAAAGCCTTTACCGTATGGTTTGAGCTTTAATGGACTTTCATCGGTTGCTTCCTCCTCATTCAAATTTGAGCTGCATCAGAGGTAAGGAGGCCTCAGCTATTTCGAGAAACTGTAAAACTCTAAGTTCACCAGCAAAACTGGTGAACTATCTCTTTGCTAATAAACTAAATACGGCCTGAAGTTTAACGAATGTTAAGACTTATGGGCAGATCTCGAAAGCTAATACTCCCGCGTATGGCAAAGGGTATTGAGTGGTACAGTATCCATATTCGGGATAGGTCAGACCTGCCTGCCAAGCAAGACCCGTGTAATGACCGCTGGTAAACTGATAACCAGGTTCTACATATCCATAGCCTCCTTCATGATGATCACATATATAAGCACCACTGCCTCCCCAAGCTTGTTTGAACTCTACATGACAAGGATTTGGGGGAGGGGGAGTATAGACTGTACCAGTTGCCCAAAGCGCCACCCCCGATGAAGAGTATATCACCGCATTACGATCATCTTGCATAACCAAATGTGCGCCTGGATTACCAACCGTTCCTGATGCCCAAAGTGGACTCCATGACGGCGAATATACCACCAAATTACCATCACCCTGCATAACAACAAACGCACCTGGATTACCAACCGTTCCTGATGCCCACACCGGTGTCATATCACTCTCAGTATACAAAACAAGATTACCATCACCCTGCATAATTAGCTTCCATCTTTGATCGCTAGACAGCAAGAATTGATTAGCCGTCAACTGTTCACCGCCGTTGAGCACGCTGGCAGCAAAAGCCATGGGCATAGCTAGAAACGAGATTAGCCCAACTCCAAGAAATATTTTTATCACATTCTTTGCAATACTCTTCATAAATAGATACTCACGTTTGGTGGTCATTAAATGACGATTTGGAGTTTATGCAACCAGGATGGCATCAACGGATGATTGGAGATATCGGTAATGTGATTAAGGTTGGAGTCTGCTTCTATTATCGCTTTACGATAATAGAAGAAAGGAAGAATCCATTCGTTACTACCTTACAATTGTCCGTTATTGTTGTTCCTTAGATGTTCTGACTCCGTACAATTACCTAAAAGGTGCTTAGCACAAAAACATGATCATCATACATGCCATTAATGAGGCTTTTCTCAATGCGTTCACCCTCAACTAGCGACATATTTCGGTTCATGATTTAGTTGTAGCGATATTAGGTTTGCTGATGCTATACCACTCGAAAGTCATGGTCAATGCTAATGTATACCTGACAAAATGTTTTGCCTCATACGCTAGTTTTGAAATGCTTAAACACTGCGTAAATTACAGGCCTACAATTCCCGTGCGACCTACCATATAGTGCTTACATCTAGATGTCAGTGCAATAGTGTTTGGTAATCTTCAGCACACGTGGAAGCAGTCATTCTTCTCCCAAAGTTCGGTACTGTGGATGGGGATGACTGTCCGCTTTTTCATCGACACAACGAATTTGTTTTTTGGATGACCGGAAGCCATGTGGAATAATTGCTATGCGCTAAAGAATACCTGAATCCGTAACTTCGTAAGCAGATTGTTCCAAGAATATATTTTCTGCCGACACTGAGGAAAACATCGCACCCTGTTTCGGTCGATTACTTTTTTTGCTAACTTTTTTATCGTGCCAACTGATAATGATAATAGTTTATCTTTTTGTGCTGACACCTGTCCTGTATTTTGCTCAAATTAACCAATGCAACGTGGCTTCGTTACCCGTAAGCCAGTTTTTTATACACAACCTCAAATGCGCACAGCGATCGACAACCTTTACCAAATGACAGTTTGATCGTGTGTGATGTCTGGATAATGCGGGCGGCAACATACATCAGTTCCTGCATCACTGTTTTGATTCGCCGTCTTTTCGCTTTGTTTCGGTGAGTTAGGACCCAGCAAGCCGTTTTGCCCTATCCAGCGCAAAATATTGTAGACCAGCATACTGGTACCCAATACCAGTGCATTGGTTGCAAACTTGCCCGAGGGTAACCGCTCTATATCAAGATCCGTTTTGAACTCACTATGAAACTGTTCTGAGGTGCCGTGATCGGCGTACAGCCCAATGACTTCTTCTTCGCTTTGGGATAAATTCGTCCACCAACCTTCCAGTTCTATCTCTGGCGTTAGCAGGAGCTGTCCTTTTTTGTCGATTGTTCGTTCAACCAGGCGCATAACACGCCATACACTGTACTCATGGCCTTTCCATTGCCGCTTATGCTCAACACTGAACAAAGCAACCCGCTTACCTTCTCGCGGCGTCTCCCAACGGCCATATTGCTCGGCATAATCAAGCCAATCGCCTTTGTTTTGGGTTCGCGGATTCCACTTAATAGTGAAATCTACGGCTGCTTTGCCTGGATAAGACTTGTTATGTTCCAACACAATATCAATATTCTCGATCGAATCATTGCCGCCATCAAGCCTGAGCAGCAAGGGTTGGTCGGTGATTTGTCGGGCATGGTGCAGTGCCCTGTTCAATAATGCCGGCGTATCTTTTTGGCAATGCTGTTTGCCTTCACGCAATTCAAATTCCAGACAATAGCCCTCTTGTCCCAAGTAGGCCGGCATGGGGGCGTAGCCATCACACCCTTTGTAGGTTCTTGAAACGCCCTCTTTGTTACTGCCCGTGTTATCCATAGGCGTTACATCAGCATCCAATGGAATATGCCCGGTGTACAAGGGGTTCAATGTAGGTTTGATATTTGTCAGAAAATCGCTGCTTGCCTTTTCAACGATAGGCAGAAAGGTTTGAGCATGATTATCCATGCGCTGGCGTAGCGTCGCCTCTGATGGGATATCGTTAATACCCATCGCACTTGTGAAATACAATTCGCTTTTGATGGTATTGATCGATTCAAAATCATTCTTACCAATGCACACCATGGCGAGGTAACTTTTAATGACATCGGAATGCTTGATGCCATGACGCAATGGTACCTGTGCGTCAATTTCGCGAGCCAGATTCGTGTGGCGTTTTACTGCTTGGCCGATGAGCGCCAGGCCGCTGTGACTGATGATATCGGCATCTGACTGTTCGATTTTAAAACGCTTCATTATTCACTCATCAGGTGACTTATTCGGAACCCATATTTTAGCAAAATAGGCTATAAATATCGGTATAAAATACGTTTTTATTGCTCTTCAAGTTACGGATTCAGGTTGATCTCTATGTCGACGGTTGCCAGCCAACGAATTCGAATATGCATTTAAAGGCTGTTACCGTATGGAAGAATTAGAATAGAACCTGAATCAGTAACTTGCAAAGGAGAAATAAGTGTAGCGAGCAAAATTAACATCATACTTTTTGCCAAATTAACATCGACCGCTACGGCATAAAAAACAATCTAATTTCCACAATATCATCGTACGATATTTTCAGTGAACCAGATTACGATCATATGCTCTGCCAAATAGAATCATAGCTTTTTCCAGATTATGATCGTCCTGGCTAACCGGTTTTGTCGTAAAATCGAGACGACATATTTGCCTGCCTGCCAAAACAAAAAGGGGCTAACAGCCCCTTAAGATACCTCTGGTAAACCAGTTAATACTCAGAATAAATTCATATCATCATCGAACAGTGGGTCATCCAATTGGTGTGGCTAGTGATTATTCCATTTCTGAACATTTACCAGCTGAACTTTACCCGAAAAGTAGAATCGCTGATCAGCATTACCCTGTGGATCAGCACCAACAACCACCGCGGAGCCATTTCTCGTCACCCCCCCAGAGTATGAAGCTGTTGCCGAACCTTCTTCGTCATTGACCCATATTCTTACACTACCGTGACCATCGTAAGCACCAACTATGTGGTAAGAGTCAGTGCCGTTAAGTTTTGTAATCGGGTATGTTGCATAGCGGTAAGCGCCATTGATATGCACGCCAAAACGAAGAACGCTCTCGTACAGTTCAAGAGAAAAACCCGAACCATCAGCTTTACCGATAATTACTTGGGTTGTATTGCTAACGTTAAGATCATCAAAATTCACTACCGCTGAGACCAGATAGCCACCACTGGCATCATTATCAACATCATGAAATCGAATATAGTTAGCCTGATTCTTATTGAATACCAAGGAACCACCAAAGCGGTCTTCACCCACACCTAATAGCTCCAATACAGGAAACCCCGAAGTATTTAAAGGCTTAGTCTTCACTTCCAAACGGTCGAAGTAGTATAACTCATTGTTGTCCCCACCGTTTTGACGATCGGTATTGGTGTATAGCAGTGAGGTATCAGCAGTAATGACACTTTTAGCTAGCGTCAGGTTCTGAGCGCGCGATTGACTACCGCCGCCTTCAATTGTAATTGCATCAATCTCATTGCGATATGCGGCTGACCACACCTCAACATATGAATCGTAAGTGAAAATATTTACCCCCAACCCATGTGTTTTGGCCACAGAAATATAACTAAAGAGATTCTTCGTATTCCTGGCGAACTCAACCATATGGAACTTATTTGACACCGCAATTATGTGATTCTGTGACGTTTCCAAACCTCCTTTTACACCGCCTCCATAAAGCAAGCTGAACTTGATACTCGCTGTATAGCCGGAAAAGTTACTGCCCAGTACAGATTTGGCCAAATTAAGCGCATTCTCATCGAAAGAGCGGATAATTACCGGCCGTACAGGCGAAGCATAGCCAGCAGCAAAAATAATGCTGTATAAGTCAACAAAGAACAACGTATCCATGCTCGTCGTTTTTTTCAATTCCATAAATAGCATTTGATCACCATTTTTAAAGGCGGTATCTGCCAAAACGTCAACGAGCTTCGGTCCAAGGTAATCATTTGCTCCGCCATGACTAACATAAACAAGACCGGCATCGCTAACGACATCGAGTTCTATAAGATCCACTCCAAGATTTTGCGCATCGTGTATTGAGCTTAGTGTACGAACTAAATCACCAGACTCATCACCTGCCATTGCTGAATAGCAATTGTGACAAGAGATAGCTATTTTGTGTCCGTTTGGTGATGTAGTTATTTCACGCGCAACGTCATTCCAAAAGTTGCTATAGCAACCATTCAGCATGACGACAACAAACAAAAGAGAAACGATTTTGGCAATCCTACCAATTCGCATAGTTCAATCCTCAAAAATACGTATAGTTAATGCCCATATTTCAGAAAATGCCGACGCGAATTCAAACAATAATGGATAATACGAATAACCCACACAGGACGACTTTTGATCTATAGGCTGTGATGTGCGAAACGTTTTTTAGCTCAAATTCAGCTTGTTGAACAAAGCCGTTTCGCGGCAAGAACCCTCATTCTAAACAACACTTTCCTTGGATACCTCACTTTTGAGGTCTCTTTCAAAATCCGAGGAAATAAATCATGAACGGAACGCACGTGAAAACCGAAAATTATACCACAAACTACGTAAAGTGTAAGCGTCTATTAGCCTTTCGGGAATACAGCAAAGCAACGATTGATAACTATACACGCGGTATACGCCGTCTAGGAGAGCATGAAATTCCGGGGGGCAATGTGCTAAATGAGCACTTAGATGATTATTATTTCCTAATCAATTCGAACGGTTACTAAATATCATGTGTTAACAATACTAAAAGTGCCCCCCACTTTTTCATGCTCTCCTAAAAGGCGCTGTAGAGTCCATCGTTTCTGTGATGGAGGCTGCCGGCATGGAGGTTGAGTACCGAATTCGCCGTGAGGATAAAGTGTCCTACTCTATGTTCCGCCACGACTATAAAGAGTGGTCATACGATGAAATTTCGCTAAGAGAAGATCCGGCGCATGATTTGCCGTAAAATTATGAATAGCAAAGCCACCAAACTATTCCTAAATTTTACACTGTCCTCAGCCACGCATATTTTTTACTCAAACTCTACAAATATGGCCCCCCCAACAATGGAGGGCACGCCACACTTAGCCATTTAACGCCCTGCATAAAGAATTTTCTTATCTAGTCTCCGTGTGGTCAAAATATTATAGCTGCCTTTTGGGTAGCAAGTAACCTCACTTTAATGCTTTTAATGTTGTGCGCATTCTAGAAAACATGGGAATCAATTTCTAGTCAAACGAACGTCACTATTTACAAATACTCCAATGGGTTAAATCCAGTGAGTGGGCGTTTTATTCCGCTTTTGTAAGAATAGCCTATTTAACCTTCTTCGTAGAGATAACAGCAGTGACCCTGGATCTGGAAACAACATTCCCATTTTTATCTTTGGCCTCCACTTCGACTATTTCTTCAACTTTATTTCCCGCTTTTGCATTTTCAAGTGTTCGTTTTTGCTGTTCTTCGGGCATAGCACTTGTAAAAATGATCTCTCCTTGAGCCCTTGCAGTAAAATCGATATTGACGTTCTTAACAACCACCAGAGCTGATTTGGCTAATTCTCCTAACAGCATCACGACAACGCCCATTCCAGCCATTTCAGACATGGAAAATAGTACGCCAGCGTTCATATCTCCATTGTGATTTAAATGAATTTCTTCCGGCGTTTGCTTTAAAGATATGTAACCCTCTTTGAGGTCAACCAATTCAGGATTAATCATCTTCGTCCAGGGTACGTCTATTCCTACCGTCATAAGTCCTCCCATTACTCTACTAATATTAAATTCAAATCCGCTTATGCTACCAACCTTCCGGCACATCAGGTATCCAGGCAAGAGCCAGCAGGTTCTCACCTTGATCACGATTTACATCTTGAAATATCTGCCACTCATCCTTTTCAACATCAATATCGATACTGGGATAACCGATTGGCTGTCCGGATCCAACGACAACCATCGAATTAGGTTTCAAAGACACGCCATACAGCTCTGCAACGGCTGAAGCGACATCCCATTGCCATGCAGTCAACGGCACACCGAATTTGGGAATTACAGTAGGATATCGTGTAATGGAACGAAAGCTTGCTGGATGCGCAGCCCGACCGCAGGCAAGAATGCGCTCTTTAGCTCTTTCAACGAGTCCGTTTGCGGTACCCGCCAAATGTGATATATGCGAAAAAACACCAACACGACGATATTCAGCATCGATACAACCAATACCACCCAATGTCAGCAACTGAGGTTCACTAAACCCGGGTAGCTTCTCAAAACGCGTATCGGCAAGCGCCATACCAATAAGCTTTCCCTCTTTGTGGGCCAACGCGATGTAACGTAATCGCTGCAGAGACGTATTCAGATAATCGTGATTTGGTTGCACATAGGTCTTTTCAAAAAAAGCATGTATCTGACCAAGGGTTTCTGACGATAAAGTATCAGACTCACTTACTGAAAATGTGATATCGGCGAATTGTTGTTTTGTGTTAATGTTCATTGAATTTCACACGTTTGCAACCTTTTGCCAATGGAGCCCGCTACATATCATCATCTGCAAATGTAACCTCTGCTTCTATCTAATTTGTTTCCCTAGGCAAAAAATCTTCAACGGATTCAAAGCAATTTAATGCCGAATCGACGGCCTGAACCATTCCCACACCTTCACCGCCAGCATCCGTCCCCACATAAAACAGGCCGGAGATCGGAGATTTTGCATCAGGTTTATGGCGACCGCATTGGCCAACAATTTGCCCCAGACCAATCGCTTCACCACCTTGATTTGGTAATACCTGATCTCTCGCCTGCTTTGAGACCTGGGATGGGCCTCCATGTTCTTTAAATTCAATAGCAGAAATCACATCTGGAAAGAGTTTTTCAATCATCTCATCTATCTTTTTCCACAGCATATCGACTTCTTGGGCTTGCGGATCAGGCGCACAAAGCGTACTGGCAATCACAATTTGTTTTCCCTCCGG
>PIVM01000718.1 GCA_003353945.1 Gammaproteobacteria bacterium | reverse complement strand
ATACTCACTACGGCAATTGCCGGTCTCGCAATGCCTGCTTCAGCATTGAACATCCTGGTAACAAACGATGACGGTTACGGTTCCTACGGCATTACTGCATTGCAGGCTTCACTGGAAGCGGCTGGTCACTCCGTTTATGTATCAGCTCCCGCTGATAATCAGAGCGGTAAAAGTGGCAGCATCAATGCTGAATATGGCGCAGCTGTCGCATTTACTGAAGAAGTTCCCGCAAAGGCTTGGTCTGTTAACGGCACGCCAGCTGATTCAGTCAGCGCCGGTTTGTTTGGACTGACCCCCTCCGTTCTCTCCGACGGTGAATCTATCGATTTAGTCGTATCGGGTATTAACGATGGTGAAAACGTTAGTATGTTTGCAAACACCTCCGGTACTGTGGGAGCAGCCATGTATGCTCTACGTCGTGGTACACCGGCCATTGCGCTGAGCGTAGGTCGCGATATCGCTAGCCTAAAGGCAATGGGTGAAGCTCAAAAGGCTGGGGATATGCAAACAATGTATTACTACTATGGCCTTTCGAAAGCAAACGGCATGAAGGGTGCAGACACAGCTGCCGCTTTGATCCCTCAAATTATCGATGAATTGGGCGAACGTGGTTTGGCTAAAGGACTGGGGTTGAATATTAACGTCCCTTCCGGTGCTTTTACACCCAAGGGTATTCGTATTGTAGAGAACGACAACGAGCTAGCCTTTGACCTGGTTGTTGGATCTGATGGCAACGGCGGACTTAAAGTTGACACCATAACTGACGACTTTCTTGCAGCCGCTCTGATGGGCACGCCTGTTCCAGATAGCTATTTTACACCTGATTTGAATTCAGAGGGACAGGCATTTGCTTATGGTTACACCACCATTTCAATCGTAGATGGCAATTTCGATGCGTCTGTTTTTAGCAGCCTAAAAGCGAACTGGACAGCCTGTAGTTTGAGGGATATTGCCACCGTGGAAATTTTCTGGTGTTTGCGAAGGTAGGAAATGACCCTTCTGAAATCAAATAGGCT
>PIVM01000097.1 GCA_003353945.1 Gammaproteobacteria bacterium | reverse complement strand
CGGTTACGCAATCGATACGTTTTGAACCTGAACCAGGAATCTTCCTCAGTGACTGCTCTAGAGCCAATCTTACACCGCATGTAAATGATCGTGATTGGCGGCAATGGGTTGTTTTGCGGGGTTTGCTGACCGGGCATGTCTACTGTTGGGCCGTGACCAAGAGTGTGCATTGAGAGTCGAATTCACCGAGCACTATGATTTGGTAAAAAAGATTTTTTATCCGATTGAACTGGTTTCAGACTCTCTCGAACTAACCCAATTTAGAGAAAGGAGACACAGAGGCTTTAATAATTGCAGCGAAATGGAATTATTTGTGAGACGGTTCCTGCTACATTGCAGCCTGTTATTTCAAAGAGCCAAACTCACGATTAATAGGGTAAAGCGGACGTTTGCAGCATGGTTTTTCAGAAAATATTTTGGCCATGCTGCTATGTGGTAGCCATCCGCTTATAGTTTGTTTTTAAATCCATCCGACCCAAATTCCATAATCACCGATACTTAACTTACGATTCTGGAAAAAACCATCATCAGGTGTTTACTCAGAACGAAGCCCTAAAAAGAATACTTTTCAAGAACCTTAGTACGGAGCCATTTAGACAGTGAAGACTTTTATCCTGGGAATCTTGCTCACCATTTTTTGGCGTGCATTTACTACATCAAGTTTTACGAGCCGATGAACCGAACTCCTACTCCTATAGTTAAAAAGGAAGAAGCTCCTCATTCGAAAAAAATTAAGGTGAAAACGTACCGTTGGATCAATAAAGATGGTGTACTACAGTTTTCCGAGAATCCGCCACTTAACCCCGATGTCAAAGCCGAAGTGATGGAAGTGGTAACCAAAGCCGAACCCAAGGACAAAGACAAAGTGCTGCTATACGCCAAGGAATTAAAGGGCAAAAACCTCAGGACCAACGGCGGAAACGCAAATGTAATTCGCTCGGGAAGAAAACTCAACACTTCCGCCATGTGTGAATCTGCGAAACGCGCAGTGAGCTCTGCACGACGCAAGCCTTACACCAACTATGAGTTGCACAAACGAAAAATGAGGCGATTGGAAGCACGGGTGCGAACTGCCTGCTAATCAATGAGAATATCACGATGTTCAGTTTCTGAAAATCTGCCATACTGCGCTTAGTTGTGTGCGATCATTTTTCTCACAAAAAGAGAAATTTTAGCACCGACGACAATGGATATGAGATAAACGGGTTCACACAGATAAACGGAATTAGCGACTGCTTTGCTGTACGGAATGCATACAGATTGCGGTTTTTGATGTTTCAATATGAATATCTTCAAAGCGCACTATCGGGTACTGCTGATTGGCGCGGGTAATTATTGACCAGCGCCCGGTTTTCGAGAAATGCTGAAGCTGGTCTAGTTCGTTTTTTTACCTTTTCACAGGTCTTTTCTGCAGTTTCCTTTGTAAGGTGCGTCGATGCATGCCCAGGCTTCGTGCGGTCGCAGAGATGTTTCCATCGTTTTCTTTGAGCACTTTTTGGATGTGCTCCCACTCCATACGACCAACGGAGGGTGGGTCAGAGGCAATCGGTGCTGACGATTCTTTTTGTTGTGTCAGCGCAGCGAGTATTTCATCGGCATCGGCCGGTTTGCATAGATAGTCAATCGCGCCAAATTTAATGGCTTCAACGGCGGTGGCTATACTGGAGTAGCCTGTCAGTATTAACATTTTGATATCAGGGTTGATTTGCTTGAGCGACTGTAATAAATCTAGGCCAGATTCAGTATCAATTTTTAGATCGATTACGGCAAGACCAGGCGATTCTTCTTGAGCAAATTGTATAGCCGAATTGACGCAGTTTGCCACAATAGTTTTGTATCCGCGTTTTTTTAAGGAATTAGCCAATACGTTGGCAAACACGTCGTTGTCATCGACGATAAGGATTCGATCATCAGATGAAGTGCTTTGTTCGTGGATAAATTGATCTTTTGGGGGCGTCATAGTTTGCAACTAGGTCGATATAGTTAAGTATGAAAATTGTCATGTGTAAATGGATCTAACGGCAATTGTATCTCCGTTATTGTGCCTTGCTTGCTGTGGTTATAGCGGCTGATAGTGCCATTTAATCGAGCAATACTGGCATGACTGAGAATCAGTCCGATTCCCAAGCCTTTTCCTTTTGTCTTAATAAACGACTGTCCTAATTGATCAGCAATATCCAATGGGATGCCTGGGCCATAATCCCTGATTATGAGTGACCAGTTTTTTATTGACCAAGAGAGTGTTGTTTCGATTTTGTCCGGGCATGCATCAGCAGCATTATTTAATACGTTGAGCAATGCCTGATTGAGGGTTGCATCGAGTTTAACAGTCGGTGCGGGTGGGTCACAATCTTCTTTAAATTCCAACTTTACCTCTGGACGTAGAATACTCCATTGATTGATGATGTCGTTGATAAAGCTGTCCAATTTTATGATCTGAATTTCGTTAGCTTGTTGTGTGTTTGCTGTGTTAACCAATTCTCGTAACGTACTTTTGCATTGTGAAACCTGTTGTTGGATGAGTGCAACGTTTTGCTTCAATTCCTCATCTTCAGCATATTCATTTTCCATGTCCTTTAGCAATATCGCCATAGTACTCAACGGTGTGCCGAGCTCGTGGGCTGTGCCTGCCGCTAAAGTAGCGATTGCCAGAATTTGTTCGTCTCGAAGTTTGTCTTCTCTCACTATGTTAAGTTTGTCATTCTGTTGTCTTAGCACAAATGCCATTCTTACAACAAAGTAGGTAATGATTATGGCGCTGAAACCGAAATTAAGCCACATACCAAAAATATGAAGATTGAGTGACATTTCACTTGCGCCGTGTACGTCATGAGAGTGGCCGTGCGTGGGGGTCATTTCTGTTAGCGGGATATAAAATTGAAGAAGTACTGAATAACAGGCGAGAGACACAGCGGTTGTTATCCATGTGTAACGGCTGGGTAATAGCGCGGCGGAGATACAAATCGGCACAAGAAAATACGAGACAAAAGGGTTGTTGGCACCACCGGTTAGATAGAGCAAAGATGACAAGCCTACAATATCAACTAGCAAGTGGATTAGAAACTCAAAATTAGTCACTGGCCAATTTTTTCTGTTGCGCCAAACCGTAAGTAGGTTAATTGTGCTTGCCAACAGAATGATCGAAACGATAAGGGTGTAGTTAATCGATAATTTGAGGTTTGTATAGCAAATAAGAACAGCGAGACATTGAATGGCGAGAACGATAAAACGAATTAATATGAGATGCTTCAAGTTCTTTTTTGAGGCTCCCAAAGGGAATGATGCGGGTTTTAGCAAACTTGAATTTTTCATATGGATCCTGCAAACCGCGTTCTAAGTCATCAGCCCAAGCAGTGGAGTTGGATGTTATGGCGCTTTTCAGCGGCTTGATCAGTATGGCTGCTGGTGAATAAAACGTAAAGATCGAGCTTTATTTGCCTCGAAAGTGCTTGCCCCTGAAAATGAACCATTCAGACCATAACCACTGATAAGCTGCTTATGATCTGTATTTATTGCGTTAGCTATTTTACCGATAGAAATAGAAAAGAGCAGGAAATGAGTGTGCGACATTTTGTCGCAGGGTATGTGGGAATTGTTCTAACATTACACGTATTTTATTAATATATAGATACGAAAAGTGATAGATTGTATCAATACATGGCCTGATTAAGACATGCTGTACAATGCCGGCGCAGTATTGGCTGTGTCTATTCGATAACAAGAAAACACCGTTGGAAGGGGGAGTGTCATGAGTAATATTGAAATTGTACGAAAATTCATCGATGCGATGGCTGTGAATGACAAGGACGGCATTCTGGCATTTTTTAACGAAGAATCCGTGTTTAATAATATGCCCATGGAGACTGTACAAGGGCCTGAAGCGATTTGGACTGTTCTGGGACAGTTGCATGAAGTCGCTGTTTCAGTGGAGTATGTGATTCATAATATTGCCGAATCTAAGGATGGCGTGGTGTTAACGGAACGGACCGATCGTTATGTGCTTAAAGATCGTAGCGCCGAATTTCCGGTAATGGGCACTTTTGAAGTGAAAGACGGTATTATTCTGCAGTGGCGGGATTATTTCGATATGAAACAGTGCTTGGATCAGCTGGAAGGTTTCTGGGAGTTCTGAGTTTTCTAGGATGATGCAGGCAATAGCATCAAACATTTCTCAATCCGCTGCTCTGTGGGAAATGCGGATTAAGAAATACGGGGTGAGAAGAAGAGGGGATTAACCGCCTTGCTGCTCATAAAAATACCCCAGGCGTTCTTGAATACCGAGGTAGTCATAAATTCGTTTGGGGTAGCTTCCTGGCTTAAGCGCATCGGCAATGGAAATATCTTTATGCTCCTTCAGGTCCAACATCAAGGCTTCGTTGGCGGGAATGTCCGGGTTATACAATAGGATTTGTGGGCTGAGTAGTTCTTTGGGGTCGACGGAAACCACCAGGCCAATACTTTCATCGGATAATTGTACAACCGTACCGGGAGGATAGACACCCATCGTTTGGATGAAGCTCTGCACCAGTTTACCGTCCAGTTTGTTTTTGTATTTGGCATAGAGAATGGCCATGGCGGCCTTGGGTGTCAGTGCTGTTTTTGGGTCTGCTGGGTTGCATAGGTTGTCATAAATGTTGGCGATGGCGACAATTTGCGACAATGTGGAAATCTGTGTTGATTTCGCTCCTTTTGGGAAACCCGATCCGTCCAGCATTTCATGGTGCTGTTCAATAATGTCGACCGATTCACCGGACAACTGATTGATTTGATTAGCTAGTTTTGCTCCTAGCGTTGGATGGGTTTGCAGTACTTTAAGTTCGCTCGCAGTCAGTTTTTCCTTTTTCATGGTGATTGTGGTCGGGACTAAGATTTTGCCGATATCGTGTAGTACTGCGCCGACCCCCAATTGGCGTAATTGCTGTTCATTAATACCTAGGGCGCTGCCTATATTCAACGCCAGGACTGTCACGTTGAGGGAGTGATTGTATTCGGAAAAACCGGAGTCGGACAGATTGACGAGGTTTACCAATACCTCACCCTTGCGATCAAAGGCGGCGGCGATGCTCTCAACCACTTCATGCGTATCACGTATGGCGTTTGCTGGCGTAGATTTTAAATCCTGAGTGAGATTTTTAACTTTTTTAATGGTTTCCTGGTATTGATGAGAGATTTTTTGGCGGCGATAACGGTATTTTGTCGCCTGCTCAATACGGTTTTTTTTGTCTTCCCAAAGAGATTCCTGAGAAACATTGATGAGCAGGTTGACGGTTTCTTCGGGGTTTGGTTCGGCGATTTTGGCTTTGCTGCGTTCCAGGAAAACGGTGACTTGCTGCAGGTCAAGCCCTTTGATGACCTCGATTTCTTCATCGGATTTGATGCGAAATCGACTGAATAAAAAGGGGTGCTCTCGCCATGACAGTTCGAGGTCGACATAGAGTCCAGGCACCAATTTGTTTACTGGCAACTTAATGGTCTTGTTTTTGTCGACTTTTTTCTGATTCATGGGTAGTGCAGATTAAACTCAGTAGCAGAGTTGTTGTCAGTAGCGCGCATTCAGGAAACTAGAATAATCGATTCCCCCATCCCTGTCCTCATCGGGTGCCTAACGCCCAATTTGGAGCGTGGTAGCTGTCAAAACCCCAGCCCTTTATTGATATGGATGATATGGATGGACAGGTTTTCGTACACGGCAGTGAAAACGCTTTCAGTAAGTTTATACCCAGCTACCGAAATTGCCATTCAAAAGCCCATAGAAATTTCGGAGATCTGGGTAGATGAATTATTCTTAGGCGACGAGTTGGTTTTCCACCGCAAACTGTTTCAGTAGGGCGTCAAGAAATGCGCCAATTTCAAGCACCATAAGAGAAAAACAGCTATCAAAGTAGGCGGCCTGGTCGTCAGCGTTATCGTCTTCTAACTGTTCGATGATGATGTCTTCAAACTTGAGCTGTTTGATGGTCAGATCCTGTTGCAGATTGAAGCTGATGCGCTCCTGCCAATCCATTGACAGTTGAATAACCTGTTTGCCGACGTCCAGGTGTTGTTTGATTTCTGTCGCAGACAGTTCCTGGTTTTTACAACGAATGCGGTTTTTTTCATCCAGATTATCCTGCAACTCGCAGTCGCCCCCGATGTGAAAATGGCGTGGCGGTTGTTTCTGCAACCAGTCAGTGAGCAATAGACTGACATCCTGCTCAGATGCCAGTGGCACGAGCGGTAGCATATCAAGCGATTCCCGCAGAAGGTTGAGCAGTTCTTCTGCCTGATTGCTGGAGGCTGTATTAACAATGATCAGTTGGCGTTTTGTATCGATATAGGCGGTGAGGTTCTTAGATCTTGTAAATGCTTTTGGCATAAGGGAAAAAATAATTTCGTCTTTCAGGGACATTTGTTCTTTGCGATAAACCTTGCGAGCTTCCTTTCCTTCAATATCAAGTACCATTTCCTCCAGTTGTTCTTTTACTACGTTTGCAGGCAAAAGGCGTTCCTGTTTGCGGGCGCATAATAAAATATGGCCTTGGCTGCAATGTAACAAGCTGGTGCTAGCGCGCCCCAGTGGCGCGATCCAGCCAAGGCGGGAGGGTTCTTGTGGGCCGCAGGGTTGGAATGCCTGTTCTTCAAGAGCAGTTTCCAGAGTTTCGGGGTCAAAGTCGATGTGCTGAGTAAGCTGATATATTTTCAGGTTTTTGAACCACATAATGACAATTGCTTTCCTTTGTTTGGTGTAGGGTCTTAACGAATATGATGACGATGTTATGAGCCGAATTCAGGGTTTTTATTCTCAGACTGGTATGAAACCACAGATGAATGCAAAGGCATAGTCATAGGGAGGCGTTTAATTAGAAAATGCATCGGCATGATCGGCCCTAAGATTGACTGGAAGGTTTGCTGGAATCGACGGTGCAGAGCAATTCGCCGTTGGCGAGCTTGGCTTTGATTTGCTCACCAGAATTTACCTGGAGGTAATCGCGTACAATTTCCTGCTTTTGATTCTGAACGATAGCATAACCGCGGTTCAAAGTAGCCAGGGGGCTGACCGTTTCCAGCCGCTGCGAACAATTAATCAGTTGGTTTTTTGATTTCTCAAGTAGGTGTTGCAGTGAATTGTTCAGACGGAAAGAAAGTTGCTGTGCTTCCAGTTTGGCCGCCGCGATTTGGCTATTAGGGGAATAAATAGCCAGTTTATGGTGAAGTGTTGATACTTCCTCGCGTTTTATCATAACCAGTCGAGTGATGGCATTTTTCAGGTGTAACTCAACATCATCAAGGCGTTGTGCTTGTTCACGCAGGCGACTGCCAGGATGTCGTAGTCGTTTGCTGAGTGATAATAATTGTTGGCAATAATAGGTCAGCTTATTACTGGCTGCGGTATGAAAATAATTTTCGTAAGCCTGCAGTGTTTGCTGCCATTCCATTTGGTCAGGGCTGATCAGTTCGGCAGCCGCAGACGGTGTTGCTGCTCGCACATCGGCAACAAAATCTGCAATGGTGATGTCGGTTTCATGCCCCACGGCGCTGACAGTCGGTAGTGAGGAGTCAAACAGGGCGCGGGCGACTTGTTCATCATTAAACGCCTGCAAGTCTTCCATTGAGCCGCCGCCGCGACCGACCAGCAGCAGATCCAGAGGCGGATCAAGTTGGCTGGATAGTTCATTTGCCCTGCTTATCATGTGGCTGATTTCCTGAGCCGCGCATTCTCCCTGTACAGTTGCTGGAAATACGGTGATCTTCGTTGATGCAAAGCGACGACCCAGTACATTGATAATATCGTGAACGGCCGCTCCGCTAGGTGATGTGATCACGCCGATATGTAAGGGAAGCTCTGGCAGTGCTTGTTTGTAACAGGTGTCAAATAGGCCTTCGGCGGTGAGTTTCTGTTTTAACTCGTTGAAGGCGCGCAGCAGAGCGCCGTCACCGCTATCTTCAACAAATTCAACGATCAGCTGAAATTCACCGCGTCCTTCATAAAGGCTTGCGCGGGCGCGGGCTATTATCTGATCACCGTTTTTAGGGCGAATTCGCAGGCGCTGGTTGCGGCTCTTAAACATCGCGCAACGCACTTGTGCCTTGTCATCTTTTAAGGTGAAATACCAGTGTCCAGAGCTTGGGCAGGCAAAATTAGAGATTTCTCCCTCCACCCAGAGTTGGGCAAAGTGGGATTCCAAAAGCTGTTTGCCTCGGCGATTCAGCTCGCTGACGCTGATAATGCTGCGGGTGTCGTTTTGCTCTGTTTGCGGTGGGTTCATTGAGCTATTGTATACTGATCAAAGTCAGGTTTGCAGCTGTTGTGGCACCAATGCTGACAGGTAATCGGGTTATTGGATTCAAATCAGATGGGCTAATAAGCAGTTTACGCTCACTGTGTCAAATCGTATAATTCCCCGCTTTCAATCCTTCCAGTCAATGATCGGGTTTATTTCATGTTACGAATTGTTCAACAAGCACTCACTTTTGATGATATCTTGTTATTGCCAGCCTACTCTGATGTGACGCCAAAAGATGTTTGCCTGCGTTCTCAGTTGACCCGCTCCATACAGATCAATATTCCATTGATGTCTGCGGCCATGGACACCGTCACAGAAGCCGGGCTTGCTATTGCGATGGCGCAAGAAGGCGGTATCGGTGTTATCCATAAAAGCATGTCGGTTCAGCAACAGGCTCGGGAAGTCCTGAAGGTTAAAAAGCATGAGAGTGGGGTTGTCAAAGATCCGATCACGATAGAGGCGAGTGCCAGTCTGCACGAACTGCTTGATATTAAAAAACAATACAATATTTCTGGCGTACCCGTATTGGATAAAGGTGATTTAGTCGGTATCGTCACTAGCCGCGATGTGCGCTACGAAGAAAATCTGGATGCGCGGGTTTCCAGTATTATGACGTCGAAAGATAAATTGGTTACCGTGCAGGAAGGGGCTGATCCAGAGTATGTAAAGGAATTGCTGCACCGGCATCGTATTGAAAAAGTATTGGTCGTTGACGACAAATTCAAGCTCTGTGGCATGATTACCGAAAAGGATATTCATAAGGCACAGGAATATCCCGACGCGTGTAAAGATTCTGAAGGTCGTTTGCGCGTGGCAGCCTCAGTGGGTACCAGCGCTGATACCAACGAAAGAGTGAGCGCCCTGGTTGAGGCGGATGTTGATTTGTTGGTGGTTGACACGGCCCACGGCCATTCGCTCAATGTGGTCGAGCGGGTAAAGTGGATAAAAAAGCAATATCCCGATATGCAGGTCGTCGGTGGCAATATTGCAACTGCTGATGCAGCCTTGGCCTTGGCCGATGCGGGTGTGGACGCAGTCAAGGTCGGTATTGGTCCCGGTTCGATCTGTACGACTCGAGTTGTTACCGGCATTGGTGTGCCGCAGATCTCCGCTATCGCCGATGTGGCAGCAGCGCTGGAGGGGAGTCATATCCCCGTGATCGCTGACGGAGGCATCCGCTATTCCGGTGATTTGGCAAAAGCCATGGTCGCCGGAGCCCACGTGGTGATGATGGGCAGTATGTTTGCAGGGACCGAAGAGGCGCCTGGCGAAGTAGAGCTATATCAAGGTCGAAGCTATAAAGCCTATCGAGGCATGGGTTCACTGGGTGCTATGTCAAAAGCGCAGGGTTCCAGTGATCGTTATTTCCAGGATGCCAGTGATGGTGTGGAAAAGCTGGTGCCGGAAGGTATTGAGGGACGCGTGCCGTATAAGGGGCCGTTGTCGGCCATTGTGCATCAACTGATGGGTGGTTTGCGCTCTGCCATGGGTTACACCGGTAGCAGGGATATTGACGCGATGCGTACCAAACCACAATTTGTACAGGTGACAGCGGCGGGTATGCAGGAAAGCCATGTACATGATGTGAGCATCACCAAGGAAGCGCCAAATTATCCCGTGCGTTAACAGCTGTTCGCTTCGTATGTGATTAACGGGGCTGCAAGCCCCGTTATTTGTTTTGCCTAAATGAGTTATTTCTATGTCACATAATATCCATTCACAACGCTTGTTGGTTCTTGATTTCGGTTCACAATATACTCAATTGATTGCGCGCCGGGTTCGCGAAGCCGGTGTGTATTGTGAAATTCATTCCTACGATATGTCCGATACTGAGATTCAGGCATTCAAACCACAAGGCATCATCCTGTCCGGTGGCCCAGAAACGGTTACCACGATTGATACGCCAAGGGTGCCCCAGCTTGTCTTTGAATTAGGCGTGCCTGTGCTAGGCATCTGCTATGGCATGCAGAGCATGGCGCAGCAGTTGGGTGGCCAGGTAGAAAGTGCGTCGAAACATGAGTTTGGTTATGCGCAGGTCGAAGTGCATGGTCATAGCGGCCTGCTGGATGATATTTGTGATCATCGTTCGCAGGATGGCAGCATGCTATTGGATGTGTGGATGAGCCATGGGGACAAAGTGGTGCAAATGCCACCGGGATTCAAGTGCATGGCGGCCACTGACAGTGCGCCAATAGCCGGTATGTTTGATGAAGGAAAACAGTTTTATGGGCTGCAGTTTCACCCCGAAGTCACTCATACCTTGCAGGGCCAACGCATCATCGAGCGTTTTGTCAAAGGTATCTGTGCTTGTGAAGGCTTGTGGACCGCGCAGAATATCATTGATGATGCGATTGAAAGCATACAAATGCAGGTCAGAGGCGATCATGTCATTCTGGGGCTTTCCGGCGGTGTTGATTCATCGGTAACAGCTGCGCTATTGCATCGGGCGATCGGTGATCAACTGACCTGTGTCTTTGTGGATAACGGCCTACTGCGCCTCGATGAAGGCGATCAGGTGATGGAAATGTTCGGTAAGAACATGGGGGTCAAAGTCATTCGGGTTGATGCCGAAAAACGATTTTTGGATAAATTGGCCGGTGTCAGTGATCCTGAGCAGAAGCGAAAAATTATCGGCAATAGTTTTATCGACGTGTTTAACGAAGAAGCTAAAAAAATCGTGAATGCCCGCTGGCTGGCGCAGGGCACGATATACCCGGACGTTATTGAATCGGCCTCATCCAAGCATGGCAAGGCGCATGTGATTAAATCCCATCATAATGTGGGAGGTTTACCCGAGGAGATGGAGTTGGATCTGGTAGAACCCTTGCGCGAGTTGTTTAAGGACGAGGTGCGCCGTATTGGGCTGGAATTGGGACTGCCCTATGATATGGTTTATCGCCATCCCTTCCCGGGTCCAGGCTTGGGTGTGCGGATTTTAGGAGAAGTAAAAAAAGAATACGCTAATATTCTGCGTCAAGCCGATGCGATTTTTATGGAAGAGTTGCATCGAGCGGATTTCTACCATAAAACCAGCCAGGCCTTTGCGGTGTTTATGCCGGTCAAATCGGTCGGTGTTGTGGGTGATGCGCGCCGTTATGCCTGGGTGATCACGCTAAGAGCTGTTGAGACCATTGATTTTATGACGGCCCGTTGGGCTCACCTGCCCTATGACTTATTGGAAACAGTCTCCAGCCGGATTATTAATGAAATTACCGGTGTCTCCCGTGTTGCCTATGATGTCTCCAGCAAACCCCCCGCAACCATCGAATGGGAATGATTGATGGCAGCGTTGTCTGATACTGATTCGGCTGAGCCGTCAGCAGATGAGCGTTGGATGCGTAAAGCATTGGAATTGGCAAAAATAGCTGAACAACAAGGCGAGGTGCCGGTTGGTGCTGTTGTTGTACGCGAAGGTGAGCTGATCGGTTGTGGAAGTAACCAGTCGGTTGCCAGCTGTGATCCCAGCGCACATGCAGAGATAATTGCATTGCGCGATGCGGGCAAAAAAATGATGAATTATCGCCTGCCTGGCAGCACGCTTTACGTCACCATTGAGCCGTGCGCGATGTGTGCAGGCGCGATGATGCATGCGCGAATCGCCCGTGTCGTGTACGGAGCGCAGGAGCCTCGGGCAGGTGCGCTCAGCAGTAACCTTGAGTTGTTTTCACAGGATTTTTTTAATCACCGCATTGAGGTGGCAGGCGGTGTGTTGGCAAAGGAATGCTCAGGGTTGATGCAAAGTTTTTTTAAAAAGCGCAGATAAGGGATGATTTAGAGATTTTGTTTTCATGTTGTTCTGCCACACGCAGCATATCGTTGTATGCATTTTGAGAGACAGCAGTAAAACTATAAAGCTTTCCAGTCTCGATTCTATGTGGTGGTTGTCCCTGCTCCTCCTGCTCCTCCTGCTCCTCCTGCTCCTTGTAACACTTCCAAAGAACAAGTGACTTATACCAATATCAATAGCTACTTATCACGTCGAGAAGACAAACGCTGTCGTTATGTTCTATATGTCTTAAAGACTCTTTTTAATCAATTGCGCCCTAAAGTCCGAAGATTACTCGGCGTAAAAAAGTCAATTCCTTTAGGCTCATGATTAAATCTTGGTGGCCTAGTATCATTAACAAGCCCGCTCACTACATAGGCCTTTGTTTGCAAGTCGTGCATTATTAAGTTGCGGACAATATAGCCTTTGACATGACTGTCATAAACAGTATTTTGTATTCCGACACGCCATAATTCTCCGCGATTATCGTAAGTGTCAATTAACATAACAAGCCAGCTATCTTCATCAATGTAGAATCGTCGTTTTGCATATAGATGGCGATGGCCTGATTTCAGTGAAGCTTCTACTACCCAGACCCGGTGCAATTCAAAACGCATAAAGTCGGGACTAATATGCAAAGGCGTGAGTAGTTCAGTATACTGTAACATCGGAGTATCAAAGCGATTATTGTGGTAGGGAATATAAACTTCTTTCTTACCGATTAGCTGCCAACGATAGCGTTTCATGGAGCCATTAAACCCCAAGTTGTCATCGGCTGTTTTTAATCCGCCTGGGCCATCAGGCATATCAAAGCCGGCTTCCGGCAAACGCCTAACGCGATTGACTCCAGGCATATACATCCAGGCATTACGACTATAGCCTCTGCCATCAAACAGCTCTTGTACCAATATCTTTTTGCCTTTTTCACGAATTGGCGAGATTGTGTCAATAAGAAAGAGTCCAACTTTAGGGCCAATCTTGTCCATGGTCGTGCCTACAGGGTAGTCGGTATAAGCAAAGGGAGTTTCAAACAACACATGACGACGATGGCGCGTATTGACACCGTTAGAAAATACGGCAACTTCATCGAACAATATATCCAGACTTTTAACTGGGTGGTTAAGTTTAGCATTCCACATCACCTCCTCACCATCATGAGGGATTGGGAAGGGCACACCACCACTGTATTCACTCAAACCATCACTGTCTCCTATTAGATTTGTATGGGTCGCGTTCCACCTTGTTTGCACCTCTGTCCATTTGGAATATTGACCATTACGGTGTGAAGGATAAACCGGGATAGTAAAGGTGTCACGATAGCTGCTCAATAGCGCTTTTTGTCCTTCCGACAATTTATCGGCATGATTCTGGTAATTCTCCGAGGTAATAGAAAACAATGGCTGATCAGCAAAGAACGCCTCTGGCATTGTGACTTCGATCCGGGAGCTACTCGTTCCGTTTGAATCAACCAGCCTATCGGCTGTCCAAGCGGGAATTGATGTATCTGCGTTACCTGCAACCTCTGCACCAAGCGGAGTTAAAGTGGCACCTAATAACTGTGCGGTGTGTTCAGATACTTTGGCAAGGCAGATACTGGATGTCAGGGTGGTTAGCAGCAGTATTGGTAAATGTATTCTTGCTAAGCTCATGTGATAACCATCCTGGACTTGTTATTATTTGACGATAGTATCAAGGATATTCTAACTGCGGCAAAAAAGTGTTTAAACGGCTGAAATAGCTTATGACCGGAATGAAATGATTATAAACGGATAGACAGGACGAGAAGATGATTAATAGGTGACTTGAATTCGATTGACCAAAACCGTACATTGTTTTACCTTCACAAGAATGATAAAGAATCTAGGTGAGTCGAAACTGCTCTACCCCTTATGCCAGTTTGCTGGTTGGTCTCTTTTTATCAGTCAGTATTACTTCTTGCAGAATGTCATAAGAAATGCACCACCGCTTCTCAGTTATTGGCTTGTCGTCTATTTTTGCTTTGGGATACTGATTAGTCATTATGTGTTACGCCCCTATCTGCGTTGGCAAAATTCCATCGTCTGTGGATTGTGGAAAAAAATATTCCTGGTTTTTTTGCTGGTTTGTTCATTGGCATTAATTCAGATCAGCCTGACCTCATATATCATATATTTCGACACCTTGATTGAATCTTTACATTATGTGAGCCTATTTGACTATGTGACAGTCCTGCAAGTTACCATATTTGCTTATTTGGTGTGGTCGGCCGGTTACAGTTTTTGGATCAACTGGAAAACACAGCGGCGGGAAAAACTACGGCTGTTGAATCTGGAAGTAGAATTACGCAATACCCAGTATGAAAGTCTGAAGCAAAAACTAAATCCAGATTTTATATTTCAGTCTCTCAAAACTATAAGCTTGTTGGCTGCCGATGATAGAGAGGTGGCTAGAGATATGATTACCAATCTTTCCAATCTACTCCGCTATTCTCTGTACCAAGGAAAAGAAAACACTGTATCACTAGCTGAAGAGATTGCCATCGTACAAGAATATCTTTTTATTGAGCGACAGAGTTTCGGAGAACGCCTGCATATTAATTGGCAGATTGATAATCATCTTGCGGATATTCCCGTGATCCCTCTTTGTTTACATACACTGGTTGAGATAGCGATTAGAAATGGTAACGATAACAGGTGTAGTGTGATTAATATCGATATTAAGGCCGAGAAAAGAGGTAATGGAATTATGTTGTCGGTGAAAAGTCATGGTGCTATAAATGCTGCGAATAAAGTTGATTCAGGCATCAACTTTATCCGTCAAAGATTATCTTTGGTTTTTGGAGAGCTTGCCTCGCTGGAGTATCAGTCACTATCGGAACAAGCTGTGCTGGCAACCGTACGATTACCCATATTAAAGTCGTAGTTTTAATAAAATGAAAGAAAGTAATTTCCACAGAGCGATACCCCTCCTGCTGTTTCAGTTATTCGGCTGGAGCTTTATTATGATTGAGTGGTTATTTATGAGCACAAGCGGGTATTTTGTACCCGTAAACTATCATATATGGGTTTTGCTCTATGGTTTTTTTGGGGTTTTCGGGACACACTGTACATTATTCCCCTATCTTCGCTGGCAGGAAAACAAATCATGGCAATTTCAACTAAAACTGACACTGGCAATAGTGGTTTGTTCGGTAGTAGGAACATTTCATCTTCATATTACTATGCTCGTCCACACATTATTGTACTGGGATGATATTAGTGAAACAGTGCCGTTATTTTTGTATGTTATATCACTGCAAATTACTGTGGTGACAATGCTGCTCTGGGTAGCAATATATAGTGGTTGGAGAAGTTGGCACAAGCAACAGAACGATCAAATACGATTGTTGAATCTTGAAGTGGCTTTACGCAATACTCAGCTTGAAGGTTTAAGGCAGCAGCTAAATCCACATTTTATATTCAATTCGCTAAACTCAATTCGTGCGATGCTTATTAAAGACCAGAATGTGGCGCGGGATATGATTATGCGGATTTCCAATCTATTGCATTACTCTCTCATTCACAGCAAACAAAATACTGTGAGACTCCACGATGAGATGTCCATTGTGAAAGATTATCTAGCTATTGAACAGTTACGCTATGGGCATCGGCTGCGTGTCTGCTGGGATGTCGACTCAGTCTTAATTGATCTTCCCGTTATACCTCTGTGTTTACAGACTTTGGTGGAAAATGCGATAAAACATAGCATCAATCGTTACAGCGATGGAATTGATATTGATATTCAAGGCAAGCAGTACGGAGGTCAAATGATCCTTCGGGTAAAGAACCCCGGTGTATTTCGATCCCCTGATAAACCAGGTATTGGCATTAATAACACAAAAAGAAGATTATCCATTGTTTTTGGTGAGAGAGCATCTTTGGAAGTAAAAGGTCTTTCTGAAGAAACGGTTTTAGCCACCCTCAGGATTCCGGTGATGACGGCATGAAAATATTGATTGTCGATGACGAACAGTTAGCGCGGGATGAATTGAGGTGGATGCTGGCCAAGATTCAAGATGTTGAGATTGTCGGCGAAGCCGTCAACATTAAACAAGCACAACAGTTAATAGAGCGTCTAACGCCTGATTTGGTGTTGCTTGATATTGCTATGCCAGAGGGCGATGGTTTTGAGTTACTAGAGCGACTCAATTACGTGCCGGAGGTTGTTTTTACTACCGCGTATAACCAATATGCGTTACAGGCTTTCGAAGTGAATGCGCTAGATTATTTGATGAAACCCATCGTTGAGCAGCGATTGACTGTCGCGATCGACAAAGTGCGTTCGTTACTGGAAGTACAAACCGATAAACCGACAGGGACTCTGGGTATCCAGAATCGGGTGTTTGTTAAAGATGGCGATAACTGCTGGTTTGTTAAGGTGATGGATATTGACCTTATGGAATCGATTGGTAACTATACAAGACTCTATTTTCAACAGCATAAACCAATGATCAATAGAAGCCTGAATCAACTGGAGGCACGATTACCGGTTGAACAATATATGCGAGCAAGTCGTAGCTATATTGTTAACCGCGATGCCATTGAAGATATTGAAAACGCGCCAGGAAATAGACTACTGTTAAAACTCAGGGGTGGACATAAAATCGAGATGTCTCGTAGACAGTCGCTACAGTTAAAGAAAGAGTGGGGGCTGTGAGTAAAGCAACCACTCTGATATGTTATTTCCGAGGCCCTTAAGTAAGCTCCATTCCCTGTTTATTAAAAACAACATGCTACTGGCAATCGCTAGTTATCGTTGAGGCAGCCGTCAGTTAGTGTAAGTGATCTGTCAAAATCGATAAATATGGAGAGGGTGTCCAATATTGTCCGAGAGGCCCTAAGCAGTAGTTGTTAGGCCAAAATGGTTTTCAGATGCCCACACCACTTTTCCAGTAACAGTGCCTGTTTCGGTAGATTCCAGTTCAACAGTACTGCCAATAGAAAATGAAACGGGATGAATAACTTCTACACCAATGCCTCCTGAAACGTTAAGTAAATGGCATTCATAGGCTCTTCCCTCAATCTTGATAATGCCAGTCACACCGTGTAAGGATTTTCTTTGGCTTGTTCTTCGCTCAGTTTCTGCTTGAGGAGGCTTCGAAGTATCAGGGGATCCTTTTTTTTTAATACGCACTCTTCATAAAACGCTCAAACACAACCATTAATGCTGGGGCAAGAATAATGTCGGCGAGCAGTGCCATGATGATAGTGAAGCCGGTTAATATGCCGAAGTTAATCAGGTTGATCATTGATGAGTGCATATAGATGAAAAAACCGGAAGCAAGTACTGTGGTTGTAATAAAGAGGGCTTGACCGGTCGTTGACAATGTTTTTCTTACGGCTTCTTTTGTGTCTCCGCATTGTTGATAGTAGCGACGGAAGTTATGCATAAAGTGTATGGTGTCATCTACGGCTAAACCGAGAGCAATACTGCCTGTGAGCAGGGTAAATGCATCCATCGGAAAACCCCACCAACCCATGATGCCCAATGTGATAATGATGGGTGTCAGGTTGGGTATCATGCTGATCAGGCCAGCACGGACACTGCCAATCAGCAACATCATCAGCGGTGTAATAATCATAAAAGCGAGTAGATAGGTTTTTGCCAAGCTTACTATCAGTGCGGTAATTGTTCCGGTCAACAACGTCATGATGCCGGTGATCGTGATCTCAGCCTTGTCCCCCATAATTTCTTTAAATCGGGTTTCGATTTTATCGAGATAGGGGCCATAAAGAATGGCGTCGAGCGATGGCAGCATCATGATAAAGCGGGCTTTGCTGAATTGAGAGTTGGCGAAATCTTCTAGTGCAGCGTCTCATTGAATTGATGCTACCTTTTCGCACTTTAACATATTGGCCCAAGCGTGGGGGTGGAAGAAACCCATCAAATCAATTTTCCATCAGGGTACGCACCTGCTGC
>PIVM01000254.1 GCA_003353945.1 Gammaproteobacteria bacterium | reverse complement strand
GGCGTAGGTATCGGTGGTGTTGGCCGTGGCGCCGGTGGCGGTGGCGGTGGCGGTGGCTACTCAGGCGGTGGAGGTGGTAAGGTTGTCTTCTGGACGACGGACGGTGGCGGTGGCGGTGGCGGAAGCTATATCGGTCCAGATGGAGACTGGGCGCAAAATGCTCCCCTTTACAATCTCGCTGTTTATAACAAGGCAGGCTATATCATCTACCCTGGTAATCTCATGAAGTTTCCAGTGAACGCTGTTATGACAAGGCCCGGGGGTACAATAGGAAAGGTGGGAGAGAATAGACAACTCAAGCTCGAACTTGTACTTCCAAGTGGATCAAGGCGGGATATAACGAGAGACTTCGCTACCACCTGGTCTGTTGAGTCCGGCATGATAACCGTTGATCAATACGGAGTCGCAGTAGCGTGGGGTAATGTCTGTGGTAAGGTACAAGCAGTGTATGATCTTAAATATACTTCGGGCTCTGCTACTACTTCCATCTGTGGGTATTCTTATTCGTATCTATACGTATTTTCTGAAGATGGTAGCTCTTATTCAAATGGTCAGTACGTAGAAACCAATATCAATGCTGAACTTCCTTTTGCCTGTTTCAACGGATCAAATTGGAAGATAACGAAAACCTCAAATGTATTCACTGATGGTGAGGCTGAATGCCAAAAGATAGGTTCCAATTACACATTTAAAACTGCTACTATCGAGGATGATGCAGCGATTGTGGATGCGATTGAGTACAGCCCAGAATACGACGTGATATTGTATTACAATGGCGGTGTATCAAATAGGCAATTCTCCATTCCGGAAGAGACCGTCCTGAATGGCGATATTTACACATATGAAGTCAGTTCTTCAATGGAGCTAGGTTCAATAGCAATGCCAAGCTGTTGTATGGCAACGGTTTTCAATAGAGCTGGCACAGACTATAAGTTTATCTATAGTTTTGGTGAGGTAAGCATGCCCACATTTGAAGACGGTGGTGAAGTAGGGGAAATCTGGTTTAGCAGCAAGGCAGACAACGGCGGGAACTTTAACCACCCTCCGATGAAGATCTGGGTGAGTTATGACGACATTCGCGATTTTGAATAACATAGAAGTAAGGACGTAAGGTGCCTTTTATTTTTCTTTTATAATTTTTAAACCTTGGATTAGGAACTTTTAATGTTCAACTAATCTGTTTTAATTTTCAGTGGCTATTCTATAAGTAACAGACCGCTAAGGCAGCAGGTGCAGGAAGCGGAAAACAAACTAATAAGATTGGGAAACAAAATGAAAACATTACAAGGCAGGACCATTATCTCGTATATTGTTGCTATATCCCTATTGGTTGTATTCCACTCGACCGTGGGCATCTCGGCCGCGGTGATTAAGGACGAAATCGAATCGGGATCTTCACTGGAAACCGCAGAAAATTGCTACCTGGTCAGTGACGGAGCTGTCACTTGTTTTGTGTCTCGGGAAAGCACGCGCGTTAATCTGTTCAACGAAAAGCTGCCGATAGTGCAACAGCTCAACTCTGAAATCGACGAATCCGATCCCATTGCTGTGATTGCACTGGGTGGAAGCGGAGGAAAAGGTTCGGACAGCAGTAATTTGCTCACCCTGGTCGATGGCGGCAAAGGAGGTGTTGGTGGGGTGGCATTATCGGTTACGACGTTAGCCAACACTAATGATCTGGTCTATTACATCGGCTCGCAAGGAACCAGCGGCCAAGTCTACGGGGGCCAAGGCCATGAAACGGATGGTGGATCCGGCGGCGCTTCATCTCTGGCAGCTGAATTTCCCTTTCCTGAAATTGAATCAGAAACGCACGTCCCGTCTAACCTCATAGCGGTGGCTGGCGGCGGCGGCGGTGGTGGCTCAGGTCATGCGTGGATTGGACCCGGTCATGGCGGAGGGTACGGGGGTACTGCCATAGCCTCAATAGATGGTGATGCAACCGCGAACGGCAATAATGGCCACGGCCAGAAACCGGGAGAAGGTGGCGAAGGCGCGGAAGGTGGAGGCGGGCGAAGAGACTGTGAAGAAGGCTCCGGCGGAATAGGCGGCCGGGGTGGGAGTGGTACGAACCAAGCTGAAACTACCTGGCAGGTCGAATCCCTGCCGTTTGAGGGCCCATGGGGGCGTGGCGGAAACTGTTACGATGGCGCCGGCGGTGGTGGAGGCTACGGTGGTGGAGGCGCGGCAGGCGACGCCAATACGTTAAAGGAAAAAGCCAGTGGGGCTGGTGGTGGTGGTAGCTATGCCCGCAAGTTTACGGGTGTAGACGGTTATGCGTCAAATAATTATCAGCTGGCATTCGAAGAGGCACTGACTGCGTACCTTGAAGATTATCCGGAGCTTAATGGGCCAGATGGCCGGCAAGAAGGAGCCGTAGCTGTAGTGTTCTCGAGACACTTTCCCAAGCTTTCGATCAGGAGCATGGGTGATGGGTATGTGATTCTCAGGGATACACAGGGCAATGAACTATGTAACACCGGCAACACAGGGGAATGTGAGGCGACTGTGGACTACGATGATGTCGTACTGGCAGAAGCAATCGCCGATGAAATCGCTGAGTTTGCCGGCTGGGATAACAGCGACTGTGGAGCGGAGGAGTTTTGTGAGATGGTTATTGAGGCAGGCAGCCACTTCACGGCAAACTTTTCCACCCCAATGACAACCATCACGATAAACGATGTTGGCGGAGGTATTGTCTCACTTCTCGAGTCTGTTACATGGCGCACAGGTTCGGTGGAAGGCGGTCCTGTATCAAGCCCCATCTCGGTGCCCCGGCGAATCGGCAACTTTGCTTTAGAGGCGCACCACGAAGATCCGATTTATCAAAGCGTACAATGGTCTGGTGATTGCGAAAACATCATCAATGGTATAGAAAATAGCTGTGAAATTAATCCTGAATCATCGCCGCAGCAGACAATTGAAGCTCAATTTACCTACTTCGACACAGCGCCACGGCTGTACAAGGTCTCAGACAAGAGCACGTTCTTGACCGGAACGACCAGGGAAGTCCCACTGTTTCTCCCGGAGCAGACGAAGCAGACGAGCTTCGAGTGGATAACTTCGCCTGACGGCGCGTTAGCGTCCGTGACAGCCGACGAGGCCTTCACAGTGCAGATTATCGAAGGCTATGAAATGGAGTTGTATATTGAGACACTCATCGCTTCCATCGACAGGTGGGACATTAGCATCAGCGCGGAAGTGACCGGCGACTTCATCGATGTCTACGGCAACAGCCACCCGGATGACGTTGTACCGCGCAGCATCATGTACGACGCGCAAACCCAATCCATCGTAATCACCTTCAGGGTCGACTGGTTGGGAACCGGAAACGGCTACGACATGTCTGATCTGACGCTCGTTCTTGAGGTGGACGATATCTGACATCGGTGCCGGAGCATCTTTTCAACGGATCCCGCCGCGCAAAGGGTGATTATCGGTCAACGGCACGTGGTGCTTAACCTCGCCTCCTGAGTAAGGCGAGGTTAAGCGGCCGGCGCCGCTTCATCCCCGGCAAGCCACCCTTTTCAGGTGGCATGTAAATGCCTGTTATAGAACCTGAATATTGCACCATTTATCTACTACGGCTTGAAGCACCCCGTTTTTAAAGGGCGTTTCATGATTTCGATTCTCACCAGAACGGTGCTATGCCTCCGAGTCGAAACCATTCCAACTGCCCTTTAAACACAAAGCTTTCGGCGCCTCATTACGATAACCGGTGCAAAATTCAGGTAGAAAGGTTTTGTGAGCCTCGGAAGATGGTAAAAGCGACTTTACTGGTTCAATCCTCCCTGCAATTTTACCCTGGATTAGGAACTTTTAATGTTCAACTAATCTGTTTTAATTTTCAGTGGCTATTCTATAAGTAACAGACCGCCAAGCCAGCATGGGCAGGAAGCGGAAAACAAATTAATAAGAAGGAGAAACGAAAATGAAAACATTACAAGGCAGGACCATTATCTTCCCCGGTGCGCAGAGAACGTTGCATGAAATATCCATGGCAATCGTTGTATTCCTATTGGTTGTATTCCACTCGACCGTGGGCATCTCGTCCGAGTTGATCGAGGACGAAATCGAATTGGGATCTGCACTGGAAACTGCCGAAGATTGCTACCTGGTCAGTAACGGAGATGTCACTTGTTTTATGTCTCGGGAAA
>PIVM01000717.1 GCA_003353945.1 Gammaproteobacteria bacterium | reverse complement strand
ATGAAGCACCTGGAGCGGCAAAGTCGTCAACGCTTGGGTGCATTCTTGCTTCGCCACGGTAAAAATTATGATTCAGGTAAAAGCAAATGGACACAGGCCTACTTTCGCTGGTTAGAGCAGATCAAATTTGACCAGCCGGTTCAGCAAATTGTTTTTCAGGAATATATCGATAGCGTCAAACAGCAGCAAGCGCGCGTAAAAGGGCTGGAAAAGGAGATGGAAAAAGCCCTGGATGGTTGGAGTTTAGCACCGGTTGTCGAGGCTCTTATGGCTCTGCGGGGATGCAAACTCATCACCGCCATGACGATCATGGCAGAGTTAGGGGATATTACGCGCTTTGATTCGCCACGTCAGTTGATGGCCTATTTGGGGCTGGTGCCCAGCGAGTATTCCAGCGGTAAAAGCACCCGCCGTGGAGGCATTACCAAAACCGGCAATGGGCATGTGCGCAAAGTACTGACTGAATCAGCGTGGTGTTACCGTTTCCCTGCCCGCAAGACGGCGCATCTACAACGGCGAGCCGAGCATACCAGCGAGGCGGTACAAGCGATTGCCTGGAAGGCGCAAAAACGCTTGTGTGGGCGCTACCAATACTTGATGGATCGAGGGCTTTTGAAAGTCAAAGTGTGTACCGCGATAGCCAGAGAGCTGGTGGGTTTTATCTGGGCAATAGCCTGTGAAGTCATGGGTGAAAAGACAAGCCAGGCGGCGAGTTGAGCGAATGAAAAAGGCCGGGATACATCGAACAAGAGAGGACGTTGTAACCGATAGCTTACCGGCAGAATCGCTCGGCTTGGAATCCAGGCAAATTTCTTTGCCAGTCATCGCCTCCTCCTCATGCGCTATGGATCTCACAACGCGGGCTGAACGCCAGGACTACTCACTCGTTCCTCGTTGTGTTCCTCCTGGCGTTCAGCCCGCTTATGTAAGCTCGGCGCACTGCGAGGCGACGATGACGGGCAAAGAAATAAACCGACAACCAGAGTGTAAAAAACGAAATCAACAAAACAGTCACGA
>PIVM01000716.1 GCA_003353945.1 Gammaproteobacteria bacterium | reverse complement strand
TAGCCCCATAATCGTATGAGTACCAACTATACTGCAATATTACCTGGTGTTCAAATAGGGTTGTCTACGAGCAGGGATTGTACCAGTCCCAACTTATCCACCTAATCCTACAACCCTGCGTGAGTCCCTGAAGCATATTAAATGGTATTCTACAATGAAGATGTAATCTGCTTGTTTATGATGTACTACATTGCCTCACGTACCAATTCAGGGTCACGGCTGACTGCCAGGCTAAACTTATACTAACAGAAGAAAAAATAAACATGGTCCGAATGAACCCTTTCACCTTGGCTATGTGGTCTAGTGTTGTTCCTTTCATGGTGACGAAACGTAGTAGCTCCTCAAGGCTTTCGTGGTTTCGTGGTGCGCAAGGCACTTGTGATGAGGATTTTGATGAAGCGTGCGTGGCCCCTGAAAGTAAGAGTGCAATTTTACAATTCCTTCTCTCTGAAATCCTTGTGTTGTTTTCTGGTGCTTCTTGTGGCACTCCAGTAATATTTGTGCACAAGAATGGTGTGACAGAGAGAGAAAGAGAGAAATGTGGAGGGGAGTATTGAGATAGAAGAGTCCCTGTCCTCATCTCACCCATGCGTCCACTTTCCTAGGATCACCATAATAGAGTTGTGTGCTGTACTTACCTTCCACTCTTTTGTATGACGTATGTAGACCTGGCTTTCATTCAATATAGCAGTGGCAGTACCCAAGAGTGTAAGGGGGTGATGATAACCTTTGGTGCTTTGCAGGCCTCCATGGCGATCTTGGAATGTTACGCTGATCAGGTTCGTCATGTCTCTTGGAGATTGTTGCATTTGTCTTTACTTGCAACTCACCATGCTCCATGTATAGCATTGCTCTTCTGACAAGCGTGTGGGATTCTCATGGCTTCCCTATTTCCATGACATGGGTGAGCTGGGAACGTTTGATCAATTTCTTGTAGCCCATATGTTTCTGTTGTGTGAACCTCGAAATACACTCAACCCTTTTGAGCATAACAGCTTTACTGCTGGCGGCAAAACCT
>PIVM01000715.1 GCA_003353945.1 Gammaproteobacteria bacterium | reverse complement strand
CGGTGTTGCGTCTGGCTGGTTTAGTGCAAAACGGAGCTGCTGCCAGAGATGTTCTAAAGAGGGGGGCTGTCTATATAGATGGGCAAAAGGTGGTTGATGCCTCACAACCGTTGCGGGTACAGGGGCGGTTTATTCTTCTCCAGGCAGGTAAGAAAAAAATTGCCAGGGTGATTTTGAAATAAAGTTCATATTAAGCATTGACCGATCAACGAGGATCTATATAATGCGCCACTCCTGAGAGAGAAGCGATCAGAATGTGCTTTGTTCAGGAGGTATTGGTTGCTGTATTTATTGATTAAAAACAGTTATTTAATACGCTTGTTGATGACTTGATATTGCGGGTGGGGTTAAATGCCCAGAAGCGTAAAAAGTGATTGACAAGACTGAGAGGCTCTGTAGAATACGCGCCTCGCTTGAGGGATCCTTTTTGGAATCTCAGGCACGCTCTTTAATAATTAACTAAGCAATTCGTGTGGGCGCTGACCGAGATGGTTTCACGAAGAGGACTTTAGGAAACTAAATTCTCATAGGAAATTATCAAGTCAACGACCTGTACAATTTATTTGAACAGTAGTTTAGAACTTGAGCAAAGATTAGTTAGTTTTAGGACTAACGAAAACTTTAAACTGAAGAGTTTGATCATGGCTCAGATTGAACGCTGGCGGCAGGCTTAACACATGCAAGTCGAGCGGTAACAGGGGTAGCTTGCTACCCGCTGACGAGCGGCGGACGGGTGAGTAACGCGTAGAAAACTGCCCAGTAGTGGGGGATAGCCCGGTGAAAACCGGATTAATACCGCATACGCTCTACGGAGGAAAGAGGGCTTCGGCTCTCGCTATTGGATGTGTCTGCGTGAGATTAGCTAGTTGGTGAGGTAATGGCTCACCAAGGCGACGATCTCTAGCTGGTCTGAGAGGATGATCAGCCACACTGGAACTGAGACACGGTCCAGACTCCTACGGGAGGCAGCAGTGGGGAATATTGCACAATGGGCGCAAGCCTGATGCAGCCATGCCGCG
>PIVM01000714.1 GCA_003353945.1 Gammaproteobacteria bacterium | reverse complement strand
TGCGCTTGCCCCCGATTTTAGGACCACTTACTTAAGTGGAATCTGCGTCCTGAAAATGGTAAGAAAGGACGTATGAAAATGAAATGTAAAAGAAGACAATTTTCGGACAAATTCAAGGCCAAAGTGGCGCTCGAAGCTATCAAGGGGATGAAGACCTTAGCCGAACTATCAACGGTTTATAAGATTCATCCAAATCAAATATCGGCGTGGAAGAGACAACTGCTTTCAAATGCTCCGGAGCTTTTTTCATCAGGGAAAAAGCGGCAGTCAAAGAGCGAGGATGAGATCACGGCGCCACTTTACGAGGAGATCGGGCGACTAAAGATGGACATCAAGTGGCTCGAAAAAAAGTTATGAGCCTGCCGGTTTCAACGCGTCGGAGTTGGGTGAAATCTGATTCCATTTATTCGATCCGACGTCAATGTAGGTTGGCAGGCGTACCTCGTTCAGGCATCTATTATAAACCCGTTCCAGAAACAGATGAGAACCTTCTGCTGATGCGTCTGAGCGACGAGCAGTACATGAGGCATCCAGAATTCGGCTATCCGCGCATGACGGACTGGCTCCGTGATCAAGGATACTGCACTAATCGAAAACGAGTGGCTCGTCTAATGCAGCGCATGGGGCTTCAGGCCATCACGCCGGGACCGCACACGAGCAAGCCTGCTCCGGGTCATAAAGTATATCCGTATTTGCTTCGTGATGTTGAGATTGAACGTGTCAACCAGGCTTGGAGTACCGACATCACCTACATCCCGATGAAGCACGGGTTTATGTATCTGAGTGCTGTAATCGACTGGTATAGCCGCTACGTTCTTTCATGGGAGCTGTCGAACTCATTGGACAGTCTTTTCTGCATTGCAGCGCTGGAACAGGCTTTGGAACAAGGCACCCCGGAGATATTCAACACAGACCAAGGTTCGCAATTCACCTCGGACGCCTTCACCAGGGTTTTGTTGGACAAACAGATCGCCCTGAGCATGGATGGGCGCGGACGAGCTATCGACAACGTGTTCATC
>PIVM01000713.1 GCA_003353945.1 Gammaproteobacteria bacterium | reverse complement strand
AAAGTATTTTGCAAGATCTCGCAACACTTCAACCTTTTCAGCTACCGTCTCAATTAGTACATCTTCATCACATGAAAGAGAAGCTTCAAAATTTTCCATTGCATCAGAATTCACAATATCATCATCACAACATTCTATTGCTGCCCTACGTTTCTTCTTTGGAAAAAAAGGGGGGCTAAAACCAAGTGCAATGAATGAGCAATACATCCGAAGCTGTCAACGTCCAGTAATCTGGCCGCTAATGCTCCATCGGGCGCATTGTCACGCACCATCAAGACCATGTTTGCTTTATCGAGGCCCCAATCGCTAATAATCTTTTGCAGAACCTCACAAATTCTATCTCTCGAATGCTTGCCTTCAAATTTCTGCACCTCCAAATTCCAAGATACTTGATAAGTTTGATGACTAGAGACAAGGGAAAGGGGTAGGTGCTTTATTGTGTTTAACTTGAAAAGGCATGAAGGTTCATACAGCTAATCGGAACGTACATCTAATCGGAACAATCACTCACGAGGTTGAGCGCCGCAGTGTGCTGTTCTGAGTGGTCTACACCTATGGTGTGTACGCCATTTCACTACTACATTGCTTGTCACTCGTGTAGGGGTTGGCAGTTGGAAGACGAACCTTGTATCATCGATCCAGATACAAGTACTGTTGAGATGCACATTGTATCAAACTTATTTGTGTTGCAGGTACACCTATTAAGGTGTACACTTGTTGTGTGCGTGTCACTCATTATGAGAGTATCTGATCAGGGGCCCATTCAAGTCCAAAAGTACGCGACTACTCAAATGTATGTGAACAGAAGATTCTCAGATACGATAGAGATTGAAACAAAAAATAAGTATACAAACACTTCGCTTGACGGTGCTATTAGAAGCAACAAAGGCAGGGAAGCAGAAGCACAATACACCTAATGTTTACACTCTATCTATATACTACCTGACCAGGGAGTTCTGTGGCATGCAGAGCACTTTTTACATCCTTCAAAGCATTGACGGCCGTGGTAATGGCTATGCA
>PIVM01000096.1 GCA_003353945.1 Gammaproteobacteria bacterium | reverse complement strand
CCCCAGGTGTGCCTATGGTGTGCCCAGATTTTTTCGAATTTCACAACGAAAAACAGCGAACCCTTAGATTCGCTGTAACTCTTTGCTATTTAAAGCTTTTTTATTGGCGTCCCCTAGGGGGTTCGAACCCCTGTTACTGCCGTGAAAGGGCAGTGTCCTAGGCCTCTAGACGAAGGGGACCTTTGGAAAGCGCGACATTCTACCTAACAGAATCAGAATTTCAACTGCTTTTATCAGATTAAATGCTGACTTTTGAATATTTTTCCACAGACCTTTATTCTTATGTACATGTACGAGCTCAAATCGCACATATCTCTTATTCATTTGAAAAAGACCGGTTTACAAGATTGACGTCAACGAGTCTCCTTGGGACTCATCCATCACGGGGATTAGCTTACTGGCAGACACCAGTGTTTCATAACAGTTGACTGCATTTCGGCCATTTTCTTTTGAGTAATACATTGCCGCATCAGCTCTAGAGACATTTGAGCTTAACGGTTGTTGAAAATCCAGTCGCGTATAACCAATGCTGACGGTGACAGTATTAATCTTAGGCGTCCTTTTTTGTGCTATTTGACGACGAAAACGCTCCAGTATTTTCTGGCTGGTGAGCAAATCTGAATTCATTAAAATGACAACAAACTCCTCGCCGCCATAGCGAAACACCAGATCGCCTTCTCGAAAAAACTGCCTCATTGACTGAGCAATCCAAACCAACACCTCGTCACCATATAGATGCCCATGCTCATCATTGATTTTTTTGAAATGGTCAATATCAATAAAGGCAAAGCAAATGGGTCCATCTGACCCTCTATCCGTACTACGACGCTTTAGCGCGTTGGCATGTTGTCGATGATATAGACTGGCCATACGTTCTTCGTAGGCATGACGATTTAACAAACCCGTCAATGCGTCTGTTAAACTGTACTGCAGCTGATTTAGCAGGTTGGCATACACTACTAACAAAGCATCAATATAGCTGTTCTGATGCTCATCAGTGGTTGACTCGCAGACCAAACAAATCAGCAAATCATGAGTAGTACGCAAGAAGAAGATTGTTTGATCTTCAAATACACGGTGCTGAACATCAAAATCGAGCACTGCTAGCTTAGCAAGAAATTTTGAATCATCCCGGTAACGGTTAACTAAACGACGGCTTACATCCAAAATCACCTGGCGACTTTCGGATTTTTCCTTCAAAGCCACAAGCTGTAACGCCGAAGTCTCTTTCTTACCTTGATATAATCGCACCGGCTTCAAACATTTATTACTTGCCAGCGAAACCAGTTGCTGCTGCAACGCCGCAATATTATTGCAGGCCGATAATCGCACAAAACCACTATAGTCATTGTTTTTTTTCATGATTGTCGTTCGCTCCCTGAAACGCCTCCCATTCATATTCGCCCTAGTTCGTTCCGTCTTATTTGGCTTGGTGTGAACCTCGGACAACAAGCCGAGGCCCATATTCTGCACAGTTCTTCTATGCCATATTAACTGAACATATGCCACAATGAATACCTCTTTTGTACTTTTATAACATATCGGCAATGAGAAATAGAACATTAATTAAACAAATAACTAATCTGCAACAATATAATATCTTATTGTTTTATATGCATATTACATTCTTTTTGGTGACTGCAACCCAATAAAACCATATGTAATGTAGACCTATTTTTCATTTTATTATTTCAATTTATATTTAGACGTTTCCACTGTTGTTAATAGTTAGAGCAAAGACTATACTAACCACTGTTACGCGGGAATATTTCCCCTATACACCCTGAACAAACCAAAACCCTAGACAAACCATCCATGCATGAACACCTCCTCTGATAACGTATCATCCCACACAGCAAAACCTTTGCTAGCGGCTTTGACCCGACTGCTAATCCCCCTGGTACGCCTTCTGATTCATTTCGGTATCAGTTACCCCTACTTGATACAACTGTTAAAAAATATCTATGTCGATGTGGCGGAACGCTCACAAGCCCCCGCGTCTGGCAAAACCCCTTCCGACAGCCATATCAGTTTGATTACCGGCGTTCACCGCAAAGATGTCCGGCGCCTTCGGCACTCTGTCGAAATGGAATCCGTGCCATCAAAAAGCACCTCTATCAGCGCTCAACTGATAGCACACTGGCTGGCAGAGAAACTCTATACGAATTCAGAAGGAACCCCTCTACCCCTACCCCGTCTTGCTCAGGCGGATTCAATTATTAGTTTTGAGGGACTTGTGAAGTCGGTCAGCAAGGGTGACCTACGCCCACGAGTAGTGCTTGATGAACTATTGCGACAGGATATCGTTCGTATCGACGAACAGGATCGAGTACACCTGTATCAGGAAGCGTTTATTCCAAAACAGGGAATGGATGAAAAATCATTTTATTTTGGCAAAGTAATACATGATCATCTGGCTGCAAGCGGTGCCAACCTTATAGCGTGTGATCAGCAACAACCCGCCCCCCATATCGACCGTTGTGTTTATTATGATGGACTAAGCCCGTCCTCCATCGACATATTGAATCGGGAAATTGAAGATCAAGGCATGCAGTTGCTGAAATCTATTAACCGCAAAGCTCGCGCTTTGCAAAAAACGGACAGCCAGTGCGAAAACGCTAATCAGCGCATAAACCTGGGGGTGTACTTTTATCATTGTGAAGAGGAGCCCAGCCCCTTAACTGACTCAACAAATGACAGCGACGAGACTCAGAACAAATGAAAACTAAAGCCCTCTTTGTACTGGTATTTTCTCTCAGCCTGCTAGGCCCTGTTTACTCAAGCCTCGCTGAACAACGCAACGGTGATGGCAGTGGTATGGGAGGTACCGGTGCTCAAGGAGAGGATAGCGGCATTGGAGGCACCGGTATTGTCAATGAATCCAAGCCTGAATTAATGCCTGAACGCACCGAATTACCCGAGCGCATTGAACGACCCGAGCTTGAGCCGATTGAACGACCAGATCTATCTTCGCCAGCCGATCTGGATCTTGACGGTGCCTTTAGGGGTGGAAGCGAGGCGATTGAACCACCAGAAACACAGAACAAATAGGAATTGTTCCCAAGATTCGAACAAATGCAGTATCACAGTTTCAAAACAGTCATCAGAAGCGATAACTGAATTGAAATCCCGCATTGGCATCACTGCTATTGTGGGTAAATCCTTTGCCAATATAGGATGACACTCGCCTGCGTTTATCTATGCGCCACTGACCATATAAGAGCGCTTCATGCACATCATCGTTATTCTTGTTACTTGGCTGGCGATAATCGAAAAGCAGGCCCATCCGCCACGACGGGGACAAGCGCTGGCTGAATCCAACTGACGAGTACCATCCATCAGCCAGTGAGATTTTTTGGCGCAGTATCTCGGTGACACCTGCAAAAACCACTTTGCGACGAATCGAACCATCGCCCCGCTGTTTATAGCCCAACGACGAAAAAAAAGCGTATTCTCGCCACTGCTTGGCAATATCAATCTGCAAACTGAAATCATCTTGCCCACTCCCTAATCCTTCGGTTTCATCAGCAGTCGGGATCTTCCATTTTCCAATCACATCAATCAGCAGCATCGACTGGTAATCCTGCAACAAACCGTATCCCACTTTAATCAGGCTATCACCCACCCCCGATGCTTTAACACTGCTCCAATTCGGGCCAGAAAACACGATCGTGCCGCCCTCTCCTACAATCCCCCCAGGTCCACTGAGCCTCAACCAAGGTACCGTAATCTGCCCCATCCATCGATCACCTCGAATTTTGTAGGACAATGGTAAATACCACATTCTGGTTTTCACTTCATCGTCGTAATCTCCCTGCAAATAATGCATGCCCATTGATACAGACTGATAAGCGTGTGCAAAAGGCGCATCGAACCAGAAAGTAGCAACAAGAGCGAAGAATAACGACTTCCCTTTACTAGTCATGCCCGCGAGCCTTTTCTTAAGCATGTTTTGTTTGACATCTGCTCCTCGTAATCCATTAAAATGGCTCTATGATAAAAGAACCCAGTGTCGATTATTACCGCGAAAACTTCCAACACATCATCGATTTTGTCTTTGATCTCAACCAAGACCTGCTCCACGAGAATGAAAAGCAGTTTTACCACAATGACTACTGCATGAAACATGATGCGCAATGCCTGCTTGTGCGATTACTCAGCAGAAAGGGGCCGGTATTTCGCAGTGACACACTCTCCTATGAGGAAATCTCAGATATCTCAAGTGCGGCCAGCGAACTCGAACGATACGACTTTGTTAGCATCAATGATCGACAAGCTATCCTCGAGATACTCACTCTATTGCGCAAAGACGAATTATGCCAATGGGGTAATCTACCCAAAAGCTTACGCAAAGCTGATCTGTTACTCGCTGCACAACAACAATCACCCGAAGGCTGGCTCACAGAACTTGAACAGCAATTCGCCTGGTATACCCTTCGATGTACTGAGATTTTTAATCTGTATAAGCTGTGTTTTTTTGGTAATGCCCACCAAGATCTCAATGAATTCATTTTGCACGACCTCGACATCATTCGCTATGAAAATTACTCCATTGATGAAAGCTTTCGATATTTTCAGCAACGCAGCCTCATCGACGAATATGTGCATTACTATGAGTGCGCACAACTATTGGAAGAAACGCTAGCCCAAGATACTGATGCCATGCTCAATCTATCGACAGCGCTACCTGATACGGATGGTCCCGCGCTAGTTCGAAAAGTCTCTCGAATCCAATACACGATTGCTCGTCAGCTGGAAAGACTCGCACAGAGACTCGTCCGCACCTACGAAGAAAAGAAGAATACGGCCAACCTGTTTGTAAATTGGCGTACGATCGACTTAGCACTGCTTTTAAAAACAATTAAACATATCCCTCTCACTGATCTTCTCTCTATATTGCAACACTTATTGGCCGATCTGTGCCATCGACGCAGCGGTTTTCCCGATCTGATTAATTTTCTGCCCAATGGTGGCTACCAATTGGTCGAAGTCAAAGCACCGGGAGATCGCCTGCAAAAGAATCAACAATACTGGATGGCCTTTTTTTCCACCCACAGTATTCCGCATTTTCTCTTACAGGTAGAGTGGCAGGTGTAGGTGTAGGTGTAGGTGTAGGTGTAGCGGCAGGTGTAGTGGCAGGTGTAGTGGCAGGTGTAGGCAGGTATAGTGGCGAGCAGGATGGACGGATGAATAAGAAAGCATACCGAGTTGGTATCAAACAACTGGTGGAATTCTGCTGCCAGCGGGGTGATCTGATTAAACAGCCTCAGGATGCGATCACCGCACAACAAGGTATTAAGGCTCATCGCAAAGTACAAAAATCCAGACCTCTACACTATCAGTCCGAAGTCAGCATTACAGGCGATATTGCAAGCGATACTGCCATACTGCAACTGAGAGGCCGTATTGATGGCATCTTTGCTGAACTGATACCGATAATCGAAGAAATTAAAACCATCGCGATTAATCCAGAAGAATTACCTGATAATCAACATCAACTCCATCTTGCCCAACTGCGACTTTACGCCTGGTGTTATCTAAGGACTCACGCCATTGAACATTGCTTGCTAAGATTAACCTACTACCACTGGCATACAAAAAAAACGTCATCCATTGATATTGATACCAACCTTGAAGATCTCGACGCTTATGCAGAGCCCATTTTTCTTGAATATCTATCCTGGCTGGAACAACAAAGCGCTTATCAGAACACGCGCAATCACAGCATTCAATCACTGACTTTCCCATTGCCGAACTCATTGCGACTATTGTACGCCTCAGCACCGGCAACTACCTGATCGCCTTTCCTTCTTACCAGCACCTGCATGATGTGCTGGAACATATTGACATGAAACAAATTCAAGGTTTTGAGCTGATAGTTCAAGATTCAAAGTCAAGCGATCAGGAACGCAATGAGATTATCGATCGGTTACTACAATCACAAAGCGCCATTTTGGTCTTTGGCATTTGCGGTGGATGGCTCAGCGAAGGTGTAGACCTTCCAGCCGAAGCACTGATCGGATCCGTCGTCATTGGTGTTGGACTCCCGCAACTATGCGTTGAACGGGAGTTGATCCGCGAACACCTGAATCAGTCACACAACGGCTATGCGCAGGCTTATCTGTATCCGGGTTGGACCCGAGTCAGGCAAACCGCAGGTAGAGTCATTCGAACTGAAACTGATTACGGCATTGTTATCTTAGTGGATAGTCGCTATCAGACCATGGACTATAAAAATTTATTACCCTTTGACTGGCACACAGGTTATGTACGATCAAATGAAGCGCTTAAAAATGAGCTTATCTCTTTCTGGCAGCAACAATTTAGTAATGAATAGCAGCGGGTTAATAATGAATAGCAGCTGGCTACCAACATTGAATACCTATCAATTTGCCCTCGATTTTAACCAATGGAAGAACTTGTATCGGTACAATGATTCATCTCCATGACAATCGGCACAGAGAAAATACTCCGTATTGGAATGACGTAAAAAACTGTTTCGCGCATCACCCTCAATATTCTCACCATCACCGGCTTGATTCTTTGCAGCATCCCATTGATGAACCCCATGACAGGTCGCACACGTAATCACCCCAACGTTCTCTGAAACCCCTTCTTCCGTGTGAACCGGAAGCTGAAGTTGAATAAGGTCTTCCGCCCTTAAACGCCCGTCGGTCACCGGAACTATTCGTTCGGGGTGCTCCAAATACTCGGGCACTTTTTTATCTCCCGCTCCATTCTTGCGATGGCAACTTCTACAAAAAGTATCAATCGGATTAAAACCTTCCCCCGGCGCTATTGCCCATAGATTGAGAGGACTTTGAGGATTATGTATGGAATGGCACTGTCCACATGCGCCAGATTGCGATACGGTTTGACCTTCAGCGTTTACGGCATCAATTGCAGTGACAGCCATATCATGATCGGTCGCAATAACCGTCTTCTTGTCTTTATGACAGTTGAGACACAACTTCACATCGCCAACTGCACTTAGACGTAAAAAGCTATTGCTCGCATCACCTTCTTCATCCACGTTTTTTGCGCTCAAACCACTTGTGTTTTCAGGATCCCATTGATGGACATTATGACAAGTCGAACAATCAACTTCTCCATATTCCTTTTCCCTTCTACCGTATTCATTAAACAAAGGCAAATCCGTGGTAGTTTCAAGTTGATACATGCTTACCTGTAAAGGATGATTGTATTCACCTATCGCTTTTTTGTCGGCAACCCCATCCTTATTATGACAGCTGACACACAATGGCATGACACCTGAATCATCACGATTACTTTTACGAGCCCATAAATATTCACTATTTCCATTATGTGGCACATGACAAGCACTGCAGGTTCCACTTTGCTCAGCCGTCATCTTTCCAATGTTTTTTGATTTTGGTGCAACAAGCTTCATATCATGCTTGGATTGCATAACTGTTTCTTTTTCCACATGACAGTTTCTGCACAAAGCACTTTCATTATTGGCAATTCGAAGAAAGCTGTTGCTGCCATCACCTTCGACTTTGAACGACTTTTTATCAGTAGAGCTTTCATGATTGGCAGCCCAATAATGCGGATCATGACATGTCATACAACCCACATTGCCACCCTTATCCACTTGCTTCCCCTGCTTATCAAATAGCGGCAAGGCAAGCAGTTGTTTTGATGCTCCCCCTTTGACCTGCCACTCCTCCTTATTGGCAACAATGTCAACTCGACTGATAGGCACATCCACGGGATGGCTGAAGTGCCCGACAATTTTTTTCTTTCCAGCCCCGTTTCTTTTATGACAGCTTATGCAGAACGCACTACTTGGGTTTTTCTTTATGTCCAGTTTTTGAGACCATAGCCTTGGCCCCTCTGCTTTATGCGGTATATGACAGGCGCTACAGGTCCCCGCTTCTGACACCGTCTGATCCCTGACATTGCGAGCCTTCTTAGCACTGTGTCTCAAATTATGTTTGGATGAATTAACAGCCTCTTTATCCTCATGACAGCTAGTACACAGCTGAGACTTGTTGTTTTTTAACACTAATATTTTTTTCTGTTTTGCACCATGAACCCTATGACATGACTGGCAGGTTGTTTCGCCTTTACTTCCAAACATAGAGCCAGCTTGCGCCAGGTTCTCTGGAATTTCAGGGAGAAACTTTCCAACAGGATGATTACCCTCCTTGGGACCTGTACTACGATTGAGATGGCAGGCGACACATAGACTCGACCGGCTATTTTTCATACGTAAGAATATCGGGTAACTCTCTGCATTCCAGTCAATACCATGAGCTGAGTGGCAGGTTCCACAATAGACTTTTCCGTCGATATTAAGCGGAAATATTGATTTTCCGTCAACAGTGGGAATGGTGACATCTTCAGAAGGCTCCACCCCAACGGGATGATTATGCGTATCCGTTGCCCATAAAAAACGCGAATCCATAACAAAGCCGTCATGGCAGGAAAAACACATTCTTTCTGCACTTGCCACATCCTGTTTGCCTGAATTCGTTACAGGCGTGGGATCATAGGGCGTTAATGTAAAGACATCCAGGCGTTTGAAATCTTCCAACCAGGAAATATGACATATCGCGCACTCACGATTTCCAGAAGGCTTTCGCGCTGCGTGACTAATCTCTGAAAATAGGAAAAGACAAACAAATGATACGAGAAAAAGAATGGCAAACGGCGATTCTTCACGCGAGTTGTATTGGATTTCTTTCAGCATGGATCATTTTTCCACCTGAAACACCGAAACCTTATGTTTGAGCATTTCAGCAACATACAGCCTGTTGCTCTTATCCAGGGTAATACCTGCAGGAGTTTCAAATTGGTAAGCGTCGCCTTCTTTAAGTAAATATTGAAATTTACCCTCATCATTAAACACCTGTATCACATTCATATAGCTATCTGAGATATAAATTAGACCACTATTGTCAATTGCGACACCCTTTGGCCGAACAAGCTGGCCCTGCAACACTCCCCACTTCCCTATTTCGATCAAATATTCCCCGGCTCCGGTAAACAACTGCGCTCGTGTGTTAAACACATCGACAACAGCAACAACAGAATCAGGCGTAACAACCACCGTCGCTGGAAAACGAAACTCCCCTACGTCCTCACCATTACGGCCCCACTCCCGAAGGAGCTTACCACTTTGATCAAACACCATCAATTTGTGATTATTGTTCCCAGTCACATATAGTTCATCTGTATTTGGGTCAACAGCAATATCAATGGGGCGTATCAACACTTCCTCACTAATTACCTGAAAACTCGACTTAAAAGCGCCTTTTGTGTCGAAAATCTGAATTCTGTGATTGGACGTATCTGCGACAAAGACAGTGCCTTTTTCATCTATGCCAATTCCCACCGGATTCTGAAATTCGCCATCTCCAGCACCCTCTTGTCCAAATGAATAAAGGTATTTACCTTTAAGGTTAGTGACAACGATGCGTTGATGACCACCATCGACAATATATAGGCGAGATTTATACACAGCCACATCGGTTGGCAGCAATAACAGCCCTGGCTCTTTTTTGGGAATATCTCTTAAATGAGTAATTTTGTGACTTGGTATGGGCACCGGCTCAGGAGCCGGTTCTTCTTGGGCAGGAGGAGCAGTCTTTTCTGTTTCTTTTGATGTTTCTTTTGCGGCGGCTCCAGCTGATTGAGCCTCCGCTTTGGTATCTGGCGCTGCAGATACTTGCGCTGGTTCTTTCTCAACCGCATAAACCAGCGAAGAGAAAACCAGCGCGAACGCGCAAATATAAGCGAATTCCTTAATCTTCAGTACGTTCTTCGTCTTCTTCAGCAGAGGATTTAAAAGTGCTATTCCACCAAGCTTCTGGATTATCTGTAACCTCAATATCTTCACTCTCATCCACCGTAGATCCCGAAAGAGATTCCACATCAATCATTGAAGCATCGCTTCCAAAAAGATTAGGTATATAAAACTTCTTATATTTTTGCACAATCCCGACAATATTAAGATTAGTTACATCAGACACACGTTGGTCTGAAAAACCAAGCTCTCTAAAAGGCAGGAAGCTCTTACTTTCCTTGGTATGACATCGCGTGCAAAACCGTCCTTTTGGTTGTACGTACTTATGAAACTGCTTCTTGATTGCTTCACGATCCTCATCTGATAACTGGTCGCGAATAGAAAGAAACTCTTTTGCGTCTTGTTCATCTTCAGTTATCTCTAATAATACATTTTCGCCGTCAATTTCACCATAGGGAACAATTTTTGAGTAATAATCATCGGTTTCTATCAGTCGCCCCGTATCCTTGTCGACATCGGTACCAAAGGGAGGCCCCGTCACTTCAATACCGGAATAATTCAACCACGTAAATGTCATGCTTTTTTCATCAATTTTATCTGCGTCACTGTGACAGGTCGTGCATCCAACAAACTGTGTATGCATATTGAGCAAAGTTCTAACCATAGGCTCTTTGGAATGAGGGAAATCGCCATGACAATAAAAGCACACCGGCTTTTTGCCCAGATTCACCAGCTCTACAACAGGCTCATTATGAAAATGCCTGTTTTTTTCGGTAACACGCTTCTCCTTCAACTTCTTGATTAATTGAGGGCCCACCTCCTCTTTCATTAAGCCCATACTCTCGCCGAAAGTGATGGCAATCTCCAAAAGCAGGATCCCGATAATAGACAAAAGTATAGTCGTCGTAAAAAAACTCAGCACGGGGTGATCACGACGCGCGCCTGAAATACTGAAGGGTCTATCGGGTAATTCTCCAGGAATTTTCGCTTTATGGTCAATAATAACCAGTATTGCGATGCCGAGAAAAACAAATAACAGTACCGTCAGAACAATAAACATCTCTTCTTGACTTGCTGAACCATACATAGGATTTACCTGTTAACCCCGTTCATTGTGACTTTCATCGTATTTTCAAAACGAAAGTAATTATTCATAAGTAAGCATCACCCAAATGGCGAACATTCCACACCCAGCGCAAACCAAGACCATCGCCAATGAAGAATATGCAATCAATTTCTGGTATAGCTTTAATGGTTTTTTCATGGCGAAAGCACATCAGTTACGCTATATCGAGTTTTTCTGCGCTATTACCCACTTTTCCAATATCCCTGAGCTTAGTGGTTTTGAGCCAATTCCTGAGATACTCCCTTTCAGATGGCAGTTCTACCAAATTGCGTAAATATTCGAGAAAGTGTTCTTCCAGCTGATACTCACGCATCATTTTGCCGGTCAGAAAAGTCCACTGCATTGGAAATCGACCCGGTGAGAGATGCACGTTATACCAATGCCAAAAAGCGATAACCAACAAAGCCAGCAATGCCTCGTGTGGATGTGACAGTCTCATCAGCTCCTGAAAACCAGAAGCTATCTCTACAGGAAGTATCATGACCCACAAGTCTGGAAAGAGAAATGCAGATCCGGACACACCCATAACAATATTACCAAACGCGGCAGCAAAGTAATGGATCTTGTGCTTGTACATAAATTTATCCATTTCAGGCCGCTGAGTCCGTTTGCCTGCGAAATACAGCAAATCATCCTTGAAATCCCGCAAGTCTTTGAACAAAGGAATCACAGTTCGCTGGACCTCAAATTTCTTTTTGACTATTTTCACAATTGTGCCGACGACAACCGTGTAAAGATGATAAAACATTGAGAACACAAATACAGCGCCTAACACTCGGTGCACTATTCTTGATATTTCAACACCGCCGACAAAATCGTTCATCGGAACTGCCCAAAAATGATCCGAATAGTGAATAGGCAACCCTGTAAAGGCCAACGCCAGAAAACAAACAAAGGTCAGCATGTGTTGAATACGGATATCCAAACCATAGCGAGGCAAATCACCGATCGGATTTGAATCGACATTTTTATACATCAACACCCGGTCGTCTGGCATTTGAGAGATCATGTCTTCGATATCTCTACGCTCAGCATCACCGGTTTTATTTATGCGGAAAGATTTTTCAAGTGTCTTACGCGCTTCTGTGGATAATTGCATTACTATTTAATCCTAATTAAATCTCATAACTCGTTGTTGCAGGTTTCATCAAACCAGACGGTCTCTGCCACGACGGCTTTTCCGCCGCCAGGATGAACCATCACGAATCATCCAGTTAACACCATCTCGACGCCTCCCGATTGTTTCAAACAAGGCCAGCCCCAAAAACACGGTAATCACAACATAACCCACCCAGTTATAGATGATTTCCGCATAGTGCCGGAAGGCGTTATCTACGGGATCAGACGTCGAGTGCGGATCAATCGCCACATAATCTTCATTGGCATATACATGGCACCGTTTGCAGGTCTTATATCGATTCTCTGCACTGACAGATGATTGAGGATCGCGCGAAGGACGGATGTCGTGAACCGACATGTAATAATTTTCATAATTTGCATGGCAATCGAGGCAGTTTGCTGATTCATTGTAACCATAGCTGACTACCTTGCCGTGAAAGCTCTTGTCATAAGACTCAATGGCATTTTGAAACTTTCTGCCAAGGGGCTCGCCTTTCTTTTCAGCCGCAGCAAGGTGACGGTCTATGAGTTTCTCATCCGAATGACAAGCCGAGCACATTGCCACAATCTCAGCAGAATTACGTTTGACCTCTCGGACACGCCGACTTGTATGGTCATACCACGAATCAACAAAGCCCGGCTCCTCATGACAAACGACACAACGGTCGGTGATCCTCTTTGGCGGCTTTTCTTCTGACGGGTTGTATAACGGGTTGGTATGACAGGTAACGCAATACGGCATGTCAGCATCCAAACCTTCCGCTATTTTCTCGCGACCGTGAGCACTTTTCTCATACACATCAACAATGGGTTTGTGACTAAAATTCTTGCCTGTCGCCGGATTCTTAACAGAGTGACACTCAGTATCACAAGTTACACCCGTAGTAACCTCTTTGTGAGGTAATTCCTTAATGTAGTTATGGCAGTCTCTACAGGGAACATTACGATGAACCGTTTTATTAAAGACATGCGGCATCACATAATATGATCGGCGTTGGCCATCTTCTGTGATCCTCCCCATTTTTGGGTATTTGTGGCAGAGAAGGCAGCCCTCTTCATCAATAAATGCCCACAGCGAAGGAGCAGTTGTAGCGGTAACTAGCAGTATTAAACAACGTAGCATAAATTTTGAAAATCTTACCTGCATTCGATCTCTTCCCGTTATTTAATCCCGTTACTAAAGCAAATAGCTCAAGCAGTTTGCTCAAGCACTACTTCGTAACTACATACCTTAGCTATGTAATAAGTTTAGATTTAGCTATGTGATAAGTTCAGATATTGTGGCAATAGCCGCAGACATATCCCGCGCGTAATTTATATTCTTCTCCAGCGCCTACCGCCGCTGCAGGTCTTTCTATCACTCCACGGTCATGCGGGTTATGGCAAGTGGCACAAAAAATCTCTCCGGTTTTTGGTTCCAAGGGAAAATGAATACCCTTGTCTTGCGTCTGTCTCTTGATAAATGAGCGCACCTTCTCGCTGGGAACTCTCTCATGTTTGATATTTGCCGGATGATTGGGCACCCAATGGCAATTTTTACACAAATCCGTCCAGCCAACGTTTAAATGTAACTCTATCTCTCTAACTCTGGAACTTCCATGCTGTATCGGCATGTCCGTATGGCATATAAGACATCTGTCTTTTCGTATTCTGCCGTTCTCGTTAATCTGCTCATGCGGAATCAATTTTTTATACGCTCTTCGATCATGGCACTGATAGCAAAAATCAGCTCGCCTCATATAGGTATAAGGCCCTCCCCTCAAAAAGGACCTTTCCCATGCAACGGGTTCTTCTCGCAACCTGTCGCACTGAAACAATGGATCATGACAGGTTAAACAACCCGTCTTGTTACCAAATTCATCCAGTGTTTCTTCAAAACTGGCCGTGATTTTCCTTTTAATTTTGCTGGAAGGCTCAATATCGACAGGATGACTTTCATGATTCATCTCTGACTTGCCATGACATTCTCTACACAACAGATTCGAGTCGTCATTTTTTAAATATAATTTCTTCCCAGCCAATGGCGTCCTGGTATGGCATTCATTACACGCACCAGCGTTCCAATGGGGATTAATTCTTTCTTCTAAATCTACTACTTCTTTTTCTGCTGATGCGGGATGAAATAAAAACAGTGATAAACACAAACACACAAAGATTAAAATCAGTTTTTTAGCTTTTTGTAACACCTGATACCAAACTTTCAGCGCACTTACCCTTAACCATTTCACACGAACTAAAACACTAGCCAATCGCATACACAGCCCCGCAAGTTACAGCGTAAATACTCCAATTTCATTGACCGAAATCTAAATACACCCAATATCACCATGGCTTCTCTGGTCGCGCATTGTCCCCAATCATTGTGTGGCAATATTTAACTTTGGCGCATAGACCAAAAACCCCTCACCCAAACACCCAATTGCAAGACTCAATGAACAGCGTCCCAATACAGCAACGAGCCCTTCTTTTACATAAAGAACCACAATGCTTCTACACGGTTTGAGTTCAAGTGCTCTGTAAAACCGAAACCAGAGCAGACTGGTTTTCTTAAGATATCCTACGTGCCTTTTAACGCTTCGGAAGCGAATCGATCCAGCCTTGCACCAGCTTCACTTGATCCTTAGCACCAATAGTAACAAACATCTTCTTGCTTTTCTCAAGCTGATTTAAGGCCTTATCAAGCTCCCCTTTGAATCGGTATATCATCCCCAAATTACCATAATTCGTAGCCACTTCACCTTTACGACCAATATCCTTGTTTGTCTTCAAAGACTTTTCATACATCGCAATTGCAGCATCATATTCGCTTCGCATTCGATATATATTCCCCATATTGGCATAGTCGTCAGCTAATCCGAGCTTACTGCCACGCGCCTCATTAATGCTCAATGACTTTTCATACATAACCAGCGCCTCATCAAGCAAGTCTTGCGCCCTATAGATATGCCCCATACTCGAATAATTGGCCGACATACCTTTTTTTCGATGTATTTCCTCATTGATAGCCAGCGACTTCTCGAACACACCCATCGCAGAATCAAGTTCCGCAGCAATAAAATAGGCCTTCCCCATATTTTCATAGTCAGCTGCCATGCCAACTTTACGATTTAACGCCTGGTTAATTTCCAAGGACTGTTCAAACATTGCTACGGCACGTGCTATCTCCCTGTGTATTCTATAAACCTTTCCCATGTCACTGAAGTTTATCGCCACATTTTTCTTACGCCCCAACTTTTCATTCACTTCCATGGACTTCTCGTACATGGCCAGCGCCTTATCCTTGTTTTTGCGAATTCGATAGACGCCCCCCAAATTACTGTAGTCATCTGCAACAGCACTCATATTTCCCTTGCTTTCATTGATCGATAAAGACCTCTTGTACACAGTTAAAGCTTGTTTCAAATCCCCATTTTTTCGATACACAGATCCTAATTTCGCATACCGCTCCGCCAATTCGTTAGAGCGACCCAGCTTTTCATCTATTTTCAAGGAGTTTTTATACGCTGATGCAGCCTTCTCCAACCTCCCAAGAGACTGATAGACACTACCTACCACCCAAAATTGTTTGGCAATTCTCTTCTTATCGCCCAATTTTTTCTCTAACTCAAGCGATTTATCATGCATTTTGACCGATTGATCCAGCTCCCCAAGGCTCTGATACTCTCCGCCTAAATCAGCATATCTGCGAGCCATCTTTTCTCGGCGCCCAAGTTTCTTTTCAAGCTCCAAGGATTGCTTGTACATTTTCACTGCTTGAGCAAACTCCTTTCGCACACTATATATACGCCCCATACTCGCATACAATTTCGCCATTCCAGCCGTGCGGCCAAGTTTCTTTTCCAGCTCCAATGCCTTATTGTAAATTTCAAGCGCCTTACTCTGTTCTTTTCGCTTCCTATGCACATCTCCGAGACTTGTGTATAGCTTTGCCATTACTTCTTCACGAGTAAATGACTTTTCAATTTTCAGCGCGCTTGTATACATTTTCAGCGCTTCTCCCGTTTCTTTTCGCGCCAAATGTACATCACCCAAATCAGCATAGCGCAGAGCAATCACTTTTTTTCGATCCAATGCTTTTTCAAGCTGCAAAGCCTGCTCATACATAAGCAAAGCTGATTTCAGAGCACCTCTAACCTTGTACACTTCACCGATATTAGCATATTGATTTGCCATCATACGTTTTCGGTCTAGCGTTTTTTCAAGCTCCAGAGCTTTCTTATGCGCTTCCAAAGCATTTTTCGTTTCTTTTTGCCTAAGGTAGATACGCCCCAGATCAGCGTATGCCTCCGCGCTCATTTCGCCGTTCTTCTCTGCTTGTTTTATAACATTCAAAAACGCAGACTTTGCATCCGGCAAGTTGTCAGCTTGCATATTGAGTTGACCCAACTTGTTCCAAATATCAGGACTATTAGGTTGAAATTGAGCAGCTTTTCGGTATGCAGTAAGTGCTTTCTCAGTATCCTTTGCATACCAAAGCGTTCCTTTTCGACGATAGGCTTCGGCCACCTCCTTCATCACGTCTTCATATTTGTTGATAATCTTACTCAACAAATGATCCGCTTTACTCCGATCACCTTTGCTCAAAGCATCAAGAGCAGCATCAACTTCATCACCAGAAGAAGATTTCTTTTTTAAATGCAACAATTCAAAGATAATTTCCTGGTGGGACTGCCCCATTCTTTCTCTCTGCTGCTCGCTCTCATTGGAGCCACCGTGCAGTTCCATCAAAGCATGCAACACCAGCAATGCTTCAGTGTCATCACAAATTTCATAGAAACGATCGAGAACAATTTTTGATTCATCACTACAATACTGAGCCCATGTTCTCGTATTCTCACCATGCGCAAATGAAACTGCGAATAACGAAAAGAACAAAAAAACGATATGCCAATGCATTTTTATCATTGTTATCACCTGTCGAATTGCCCGTTTTCCTGGTGAAGGTTTATGCCTCAATAATACGCGACGCCACCACCTGCCGCGCACAATACACGATCTCTCTACTGAGTAATAGTAGACTTCACAACCTCATAACAAAAGCCGCGATTCCGTACCCATAAATGGAGAAAATGGAATGGATCCAAACAAACCAATCAAAGGAATTCTATACAACTATTCAGCTATAATTTTTATAGGCGAATTCTAACCTCAATTTGATTTCAATCAACCCCTTACAGAAAAAACTCGCTTATCCGAGCATGGCGCATAGTTTTACTCCAGTATTTTTTTTGAGTGCTAAATTTTTTTGAACAGGAAGAGCAATGACATTCCGCCAACGTTAATCCTTCCAAACAAGGCTGAATAACATCACTGTATTTCCATTTCCGCTAAGACATTTATACCCTTGAAGATGAATTGCTCCTTACAAAAAAATTTTCATTTATAAGATGTGAGAAGAAAGAAAGTTCTCAGATTTGAGAAAGCGTTACTTACCCTTTGCACTCCTTATCTGATGCAGATCATGATTCTGGATTATTTACCGAGCAAGAAATGTTATTGCAATTCATTTCCGTTATCCTTCCGCCAGCTCTTACGCTGTATTCTTAATTGTGCAAAAACAAGGAGTTATCTATTAACTCATGCTTTGCCGATATAAAGTATTGGCTTCAAGCTAAACGGTTTGGATATAGCAAAACCATTTTTCATACAGAAAACCCATATTACCCCCATTTTGGTATGGAAATTGACTGTAGGTTATATATTTCCCTGGTTAAGCAAAGAGCCTAGCCAGAGTTAATACTGTATAACAGTTCTGCATTAAGAGAGCTATACTGTACTTTGCACAGGCAAATACTGGGAACAGGAGGTTTTGGCCAGTTTTAATAAACGATGCCTCTATTTATAGGTGCATCAAACCTTGGTTGCATGGTAGCTACTTGAATCATTACATCAGTTTCTTGTCAATTCGGCGACAAGAACAAGAGGAGTAAGAAACAGTGGATACTTTGCAACATTTTCATATCAAACAACTCACGTTTTCAAACCGGGTTGACGATCACAAAACGCACACCTGGCCTCGTTACCTCCTACTGCTGATGATTT
>PIVM01000253.1 GCA_003353945.1 Gammaproteobacteria bacterium | reverse complement strand
GCTAAAAATGATCGTCGAGCAAAAATCCCAAATTTACCAGTGACTGACCAAGTTATAACATTTTGATAAATATAGGGATTAAATACTCAAACTGTTGTCCGCGAAGCGCGGAATGTGGGTTATATCAGGTTGCTAATCCACATTAGGTAGTTTCTTGCTTGTAGGGTGCTGACAAGTTTAGACATGGAAATAAAGAATTCCATATGGTGCAAACCCAATTAGATATATGGCATCTGTTTGAGGACAATAAAATCCTATTTGAAGCTTGGTGTTGGCAGAGACAGAGACAGAGACAGAGACAGAGTTTCAGTCGATGATATTGAAAGCTATTTCTGTTGAATAATACTGTCGATTTCTGACATCGCTTTATTTAAATGAAATTTCAGGGTTTCGAGTAAGGGAGCCAGTGTTTCTGTATCTCCCATTTTTAGTGCAATATTCAAGTTGCGAGCAGCTATATTGAGTGCTTCAGCAGCAAGATTCCCCGATACCCCTGCAAGTGTATGGCTCAGATCTTGCGCCCCTCTGAGATCCTTCTGCTCCAGCATCATTTGAAGTTTATTGCCCGTGTCGCCAAAACTTTCTCGAAAGTCGGTCAGCAAACGCTCGTAAAATGCGCGGTCGTTTCTCACTCGTTCAAGTGCAGTTTCAACGTCGAAACTTGTCAGCATAGGTAGCGCAGCCTGTTTGACAGCCCTACTATCAATCACTGTGGATTGTATAGGCTGTGCACCTGGATTATCGCTCACATCTTTATTTAGCTCGACATTCTTAGCTAACCACTTTTCCAGGCAGCTATAAAGATTGTCAATAATAATGGGTTTGGCAATGTGATCGTTCATACCAGACTCTAGACATCGTTCCCGATCTCCCTGCATGGCGTTCGCCGTCATGGCAATGATTGGCAGCTTCTTGAAACGCATGTTCTCTCGGATCAAACGTGTGGCTTGATAACCATCCATGTTTGGCATTTGTATATCCATCAGTACTAGGTCAAAATGACCTTTCTCGACCATATCTACAGCCTGCTGGCCGTCAACTGCGATTTCGATATCAAGCCCCACCTTTTCCAGCATCGCTCTTGCCACCTCTTGGTTGATGGCGATATCCTCCACCAGCAATACCCGATGATTGCCCAATATCCGTTCTGCTGCAACGGTCGTTGAGTTGGGGTGAATTAGGGACGTGTCGGTTGGCGGCGTTTCTCCATTAAACACTCTCATAATGGTATCGCACAGTTTTAAACGATGAATCGGTTGACTTAGAACAGCATTTATTCCTGCACTTTTTGCATCTTTTAGTGCATTTATTGATTTATCTTCATTTAGCAGAATTATGAAGGGCATCTCGGGAATTTTGGCTAAATTGGCTAGTCTGTGAATATATTGTGTGGCTTCAATGCCGGTTAATTCCGACATCTGCCATTCCATTATAACCAGCTTGTATCGACTGCTTTCATCAGATGTTAATAAAGTGTTTAGCGCTGCTTTACCACTATCGACCATAGAAACTTCAAAGCCAAAGGATTCCAAATACTGTCGTAGTATATCTGGAGAAGTTATGCAGTCGTTCACGACCAGCACTTTCAATCCGATCAAGTCCTGAGGGATCTGTCGTTTGGTACGATCTGCGTCGAGGTGCAGACCAAGGCGGATACTAAAGTTAAAACAGCTACCAACACCTAACTCGCTGGTGACCGTGATCTCGCCCTCCATCAATTCCACCAGTCGTTTGCATATCGCCAACCCAAGACCTGTGCCACCGAATTTGCGGGTGGTGGAACCATCCGCCTGGGTGAAGGCATTGAATAGATTTTCCGATTGTTCTGGTGACAGTCCAATACCTGTATCACGTACAGAAAAGCCAAGGGTCACCTGTTGTTCGCTCTTTGCCACCAACTGGGCAGAGATAACAATCATACCTTGCTCGGTAAATTTAACCGCATTGCTTGAGAGATTAAGCAGTATCTGACCCAGTCGCAAGGGATCACCCACGAGGGAATAAGGTATGTTGGAGTCGATATCGAGCTGCACCTTCAGGCCTTTCTGCGATGCATTAAGGTTAATTTGATCTGATAGGTTGCTTATCACAGTCTCCAATTTAAAAGGAACGGATTCTATTTTCAGTTTGCCAGCCTCGATTTTTGAGAAGTCCAATATGTCATTGATAATTCCGAGAAGGTTATTGGAAGTGATAATCATTTTATTCAGATAATCACGCTGTTCGTCACCCAAGTCAGTATCCATTAGCAATTGAGTTAAACCGATGACACCATTAAGCGGGGTGCGAATCTCATGGCTCATCGTAGCAAGAAATTCCTCTTTGGCTTTACTGGCGGCTATCACCGCAGTACGCTGTTGTTCGATGAGAAACTTCTCTTGTTTTTCGTTATTAAGTTCCATTTCAACTAAGCGCCGTTGTTCAATGTCTTCCAACAAGTGGTGACGCATGGTGTTTATTGAACTCACGAGCACATCCAGCTCATCAACTTTATTTTTTGACAGACTCCGACGATTTAAGAAAAGGTTATTGGCAAGACCCTGTAAGTTAAGATTGCTGGTAAATGCACTTATCTTCTGCAAATGTTGCGTTAACATCCGACTGACAATCCAGATTATAAAAAACGCAACAAAAAATATTTCAAGCGCAATGGTTAATAATATTTGTCCTGCACTTTGTTTAATGCGTTGAAAGGCTCCCTCTGTTGATGCGACAACGGTAAGCTTTCCTAGCAGGATTCCTTCTTCTCCATAATTTATTGGTATGCTGAGGCTGATATTGTCATACAAAGTATCATTTGGTGGGGCTCCATATTGTAACACCTGCTTACCTATACTATTGTTCAGGGTTAATTCTACATAAACGATATCATCTAACTTTAATATACCCTGTAACTGTGCTTCCAACGCATCCTGATTATATTCCCACATAGCTTGTGCTAATGGCGCAGTCAAAGTAAGCTTTAGTTCGAGTAGGCGTCTATCCGTGTCGTCAATATCTTTGTAATAGTTATTTAGAAGCAAACCACAAACAATAGCTAAAGTAATTAGGAGACTGAAACAAGAAACAGACAATAACAAAGCGTATGAGATAGAACGAAACGATTTTTCATCTTTAAAAGAGACCCGTTTTTTTCGATGTTTTTCTAACATCATTTCCCCGGCAATCAATCCAACCTAAGCGTTGTGTAGCTCGAAAATTGATGACTTTGTCATTGTGAGAAATGCCAGATAATCCGCTGCTTAATAAATTCTTCATCAGCCAGTTTTCGCCAGATTAGGTTATATTGATCAAAATTCTTAATATACTGTGAATGTTCTGACATAACAAAGTTCAGAGGCATTCGTTCCATTACATAACCTTTGTCAAGGCTAACCTTTTTGCTCTCGGCTATGCCTGCTATAACATCCAGATCACCTGCAATTGCATCAATGCGTTTATTGGCTAACATAGCCACCAAATGCCCAAAACGTGTTGATTCAACACGCGTCAGTTCAAGATCACTATCAAATGTAAGTCCCAAACTGGCTTCTTTTAGCATGCCAATCTTCAGTGTTTTCAGGTCTTCGTAGTGTTGAAGTGGTTTTCCTTGCAAAGCAATCACACCGATATTGATTGTCCAATAAACTAATCCTGCACGCAAACCAGTGAGCTTCTGAGGTAACAAGGTTGTGGATAAGTCACATTGCCCGTTTTTTAGCAAACTAATTAGCCGCGCATATGGAGCCACAATAATACGGTAATCCTTAACGCCCAGTCGCTTATAAAAGGCTTTATGAATATCGTGATAAATACCTTTTTCTTTGTTGCCGTCAATATTTGACCAATAAGCTAAATCAATAATACAAGAGGTCATAGGGCGAATCGGAGGCGCTGAGTATGCAATTTGGCTGAATGCTATCGATAGCCAAAGAAAATAACAAAACATTCTTTTATAAGAAAACCATCGAGGAATTAGAGCTTGCATTTGAAATATCGAGAAGTCATTAAAATGTATCACACAGTATAGTTGATGATGCGTTGGCGGGTAGGGCCATCAATCGTACGGGATACCCTGTTAAGCAAATTACAGACCTTTAAAAACAACGTGTTAGCACTTATCGTACATTTTGCGCACAATCACAGTTTCCAATAACATCAACGCCTTAACAATTTCAATTTGTATCGTACAACA
>PIVM01000712.1 GCA_003353945.1 Gammaproteobacteria bacterium | reverse complement strand
AAGTGGTAGATGGTTGTTTCACACCAAACATTTTACCCTTTCCAGCCAATCTTCTCTTTTGTTTGCAGTGAATTAGCTCATAAAACTAAATCGCCATCTCTTAATTAAGTGCCATTCCATTATGGGGCACTCCTTCCAAGCGGTATCCGTTCTTTGTAGAGCTGCTGATAGCGTGTTTAGCGTTCCTCTTGCGGCAAGAATCCATGAGGGCATTGTGCTATCGAACCGTGATAAGCATACCCTGCTCGACAAGATGATTAACCTGCTTTCGCTGGTTGTCATTGACGAACCATATTACTTTGTCGCCGATGCCTACTATGCCAATCGTAAAATCGTTAACGGCATGCTGTCAGAGGGAAATCATCTAATTTCCCGTGTCAGGTCAAACGCTGTCGCCTATAAGGCGTATATCCACCAGGGGCCGAAAAAAAGAGGGAAACCACGCCAATATGGCAATAAGGTCAAGCTGAAATCGTTGCTAACAAATATGGATTCGATGGAAGAGGCCGAAAGTCCGGTTTATGGAGACAGGGGCGTCACGATTCGATTTGCAGCGCACGACTTGATATGGAAGTCAGCGGGCAAAACCATTCGTTTTGTCGCTGTTGTTCACCCGACAAGGGGGAGCTGTATACTGATGACAACTGATTTGTCATTGTCAGCAATTGAGGTCATTCATATCTATGGCCTGCGCTTCAAAATTGAGCATGCTTTCAAGCAGGCTGTACATGTGATTGGATCGTTTTCCTATCACTTTTGGATGAAAGACATGACGCCACTAAAGAAGCGCAACGGTGATCAGTACCTGCATAGGAAGTCGCAAGAATATCGCAAAGCAGTCAAGCGCAAGCTGAAGGCATACCCTGTTTTTGTTATGGCTGGCATTGTGGCTCAAGGGCTGCTGCAGTATCTGGCATCCTGCCATCCGCAGCTTGTCTGGAATTCATTTCGATCATGGATTCGCACCATTCGCCCAGGCATTGCTCCGTCAGAGTTTGTCGTTGCCACGGCGCTACGTCACAG
>PIVM01000711.1 GCA_003353945.1 Gammaproteobacteria bacterium | reverse complement strand
ATCAGCGGCACCTGTTCCCACTCACAGCCTTTTCTAAGGTTCACTGCCTTTAGGTGGCACTTTTTGTCTAGGACTTCCTTCAGATCCCTCATTGGCCAATCTCTCACCTGTATTCCCTGTTGGGCAGCAAGAGATGGTTTCTTCGGGCACCCTTGTCTTCGACTACATATTCCCTCCTTTCAGGGTAATGGATGGACTTTCACCACCTAGATGGCTACCATGCCGGTCACACGCCGCGTCGCTTCGCTCCTTACCACCCAATCCGCAAATTGTGGCGTTAACAGTTTCTAGTCATTACCTATGATTCTTGCCAAACATATAGAAATGGTATATTTTCTATATTATGTGCAAATTTGAATACGATCTCAATAAAAGTAAAACCAACCTGTCAAAGCATGGTATTGACTTCGAAGAAGCTCAATTGCTATGGCAAGATATTGATTTAACAGAAATAAAAGCTAATACAACAGACGAGTTGAGGGCGCTGGTTGTTGGTCGCATTCGCTCTAAGCACTGGTCAGCAGTAATTACCTATCGAGGTGAAAATATCCGCATTATCTCAGTTCGAAGGTCGCGAGATGCAGAGGTGGCGCTATATGAAAGCTAAAGAGTTCGATAAAAAATTTGATGATGGCGAAGAAGATATTTTAGAAGACCTAGATCTATCAACTATTAAAAAGCCCAATCAAGAGCAAAAAAGGGTAAATGTAGATTTCCCAGTTTGGATGATTGAGTCATTAGATAAAGAAGCGGGGCGTTTAGGTGTAACACGTCAATCAATCATAAAAGTGTGGTTGGCAGAACGTATTGAGCAGCAAGCATCTGTTAACAAGGCTATGGTTCGGATTTAAAAAAGCTCAGTGTTCTTCGTAATGTCCGCCAATTGCAAAAATGTAAATGTATGCATCATCAAATTTATAAATGAGGCGGTCTTTCTGAGAAATACGCTTCGACCAAAAACCTGATAAGTTATGCTTTAGTTGTTCTGGTTTTCCAAGGCCTGATGTGGGGTTAGAACGAAGCA
>PIVM01000710.1 GCA_003353945.1 Gammaproteobacteria bacterium | reverse complement strand
ATGCAAGAGCCATCTTCAGTGCCTCAACATCTAACTTGCCTATTGCACCAAACTGAATCAGCTCATTAAAATCTGAAAATGCCACCAGGTGCTCTGCTGCATACATGGTGGTCTGCTGGAAAGAGGCGGGGGCCTGAAGCCTCATCTCAGTTGGTCGAGGCACAATGGGCATCCTTGGGTTCAACGGTTGTACGGTCGATGAACATCCATTGCAAGATTGTAACAGGGTACCAGGTGTATTCAGCTGCAATATATCTGTTACCGACAAGGCGGAGAAACCCTTGCCTGTCTGTAACTCAGGGTGTTCCTCGTTGAGCGTGCGCAGGGAAGAAACAATGCGAACAGCTTTGAGGGAATCCCCACCATTTTCAATAAACCCACTGCTCATCCCTACACCCTCACTCTTGAGTTCTCTTCGATATATTGCAAGGACCGCTTCCTCAAGTGGAGAATTGGGGACCACATGCTGTCCATGAGAGCTTTTGATTCCACCATTTATGTGTGCTGCTTTACTCTCAACCAAGAGACTAAGAAGGGCAAGCCGATCTGCTTTGCCAGAGAGTGTGGTTGGAATGAAGTCCACTGAAAGCACCACAGAAGGGACCATGTAAGGGGGCAGCACCTTGGAAGCACTGGTCTTAACAGTAGATGCGTCCACACTCCCAGGTGTCACAAAGCCCACCAGGCTCTCTTCATGTGTCAACACTACAGCCCGGGTAACAGATGAGTTCGCAGATCGCAGAGCCATCTCAACCTCACCCAGCTCCACTCGTTGACCTTTGATTTTAATTTGCCCGTCATTCCGCCCAATGAAGAAAATTGATCCATCAGGAAGCAGCTCGACCATGTCTCCCGTCTTGTAAATGCGACTGCCTTCATTGGAGCTGAAAGGATTCTTGATGAAGGCTTTGCGTGTAAGGTCAGGGCGGTTGAGGTAGCCCCTTCCTACGCCATCACCACCAATGTAGAGTTCACCCATTACACCCACTGGTAATGGCTGCAGGTGTGCATCTAGCACATAGTAG
>PIVM01000709.1 GCA_003353945.1 Gammaproteobacteria bacterium | reverse complement strand
AAGTGATCCCATACTGGCTGGAAATGATGTCATAATGACCGGAACTGATATCATAATGACCGGTAGTGACTCCAGCAGACCTGAAGTGATGTCATGATGACCGGAAGTGATGTCATAATGACCGGAAATAACTCCAGCAGACTGGAAGTGATGTCTTAATGACCGGAAGTAACTCCAGTAGACAGGAAGTTATCTCATACTGGCTGGAAATGATGTCATAATGACCAGAAGTGATATCATAATGACCGGAAGAGACTCCAGCAGACCGGAAGTGATGTCATAATGACCGGAAGTAACTCCAGCAGACCGGAAGTGATGTCATAATGACCGGAAGTGACTCCAGTAGACCAGAAGTGATGTCATACTGACTGAAAATGATGTCATAATGAATGGATGTGATGTCATAATGATCGGAAGTGACTCCAGCAAACCGGAAGTGATGTCATAATGACCAAAAGTGACTCCAGTGGACCAGAAGTGATCTCATACTAACCAGAAGTGATGTTGTAATGATCGGAAGTGACTCCAGCAGGCTGGAAGTGATGTCATAATGAGCGGAAGTGACTCCAGTAGACTGGAAGTGATCTCATACTAACCGGAAGTGATGTCATAATGACCGGAAGTGATGTCATAATGACCGGAAATGACTCCAGTAGACCGAAAGTGATGTCATACTGACCGGAAGTGATGTCATCATGACCGGAAGTGATGTAATGATGACAGGAAGTGATTCCAGCAGACCAGAAGTGATGTCCTAATGACTGGAAGTGACTCAAGTGGACCGGAAGTGATGTCATACTGACCGGAAGTGATGTAATAAGGACCGGAAGTGACTCCAGTAGACCGGAAGTGATGCCATTATACTGACTGGAAGTATTTTCATTTCCGCATCATGTGATTCCAAAATCCTTTCTGAAAAGAATGTGGAGTATTCTTTTCATGCTCTCTTCTAGTATGAATTAAAAGCCAGTGGCCAAAATCTGAAAAATTACCTCATTGACCCATAGGACCTTGACACTCCAAAA
>PIVM01000708.1 GCA_003353945.1 Gammaproteobacteria bacterium | reverse complement strand
GAGTCAAATTAAGCCGCATACTCCACGCCTGGTGGTGTCATTCCGTCAATTCCTTTAAGTTTCAGCCTTGCGAATGTACTCCCCCCTGAACCCATAATCTTTGATTTCTCGTTTCAGGGTTAGTGCCGTGAGAGTCGTAAAAGAGCAGCTCTCGATCCTGAGACGGCATTGTTTACAGTAGTGGACTACGACGGTATCTGATCATCTTCGATCCCCACACTCTCGTTCTTGATTAATGAAGACGTTCTTGTCGAATGCTTTCGCAGAAGTTCGTCTCCCCACGATCTAAGAATTTCACCTCTGACGTGGGAGTACGTACGACCCCGGCAGTCCCTATTGATCCCAGTAAGAAAGCGCGCTTAACAGGAACAAACGGCTAGGCCGCCCGTTCCTGAGAAGGACACACCTCCTGAATTACTCTTCTCGGGTTTAAAACCAACAAAAAGAACCAAGTCGATCGATCCCTTGTTATTCCATGCTTTATCATTCAAGGCAGACGCCTGTTTTGAACACGCTGGTTTGTTCACAGTAACTTCCGGTGGTCGACCCGTATGCGTATGGTTAACACGTAAAGTCGCTTTCAGCCCCCGTGAAGAGGCCTACTCGCAGGGTACCGTTACCACCTAAAATAGAGCGCAGGCCGAGTGGGGTATGTAACCCCGGAGACGAACGCGGTGCCCGAAGGCAACACGCCCGACCCGGACACACCCCAACCTGCGACTCTGGATCCAACTACGAGCTTTTTAACAGCAGCAGCATTAATATACGCTATTGGTGCTGGAATTACCGCGGGTGCTGGCACCAGACTTGTCCACCAATTGATACTCACAGACAGGTTTAGATATCTCCCATTGCATTCTTCAATCCGCGTAGCGAACGAAGATGCTATTTCTCTTCGCTGCCTCAGCTGTGTTGCTATTGGGCAATTTGCGCGCCTGCTGCCATCCTTAGATGTGGTAGCCGTTTCTCAGGCTCCCTCTCCGGAATCGAACCCTAATTCCCCGTTACCCGTTACAGCCACGGTAGTC
>PIVM01000095.1 GCA_003353945.1 Gammaproteobacteria bacterium | reverse complement strand
ATGGCGGTGAGGGAGGGATTCGAACCCTCGAACGGTTGCCCGTTACACACTTTCCAGGCGTGCTCCTTCAGCCACTCGGACACCTCACCAATTTTGTATTACGTCATTTCTCCAACTGTTTAACGAGCGTCGGGTTCGCACGCCTGCGTGCTCGTGATCGCCTTTCGGGCGTTGTGACAGCCAAGTTGCTTAGTCGAGCAAATAACTGTTTGTGCTCCCACTAAGACCATGTTCTATATCAATATTTCAAGTTGATAAGGAGATGTTCAGCTCTGCTTGGAAGGGGCGCTACTCTAGCGAAGTTGTCGCTTAAAGGCAAGGTGAAATCGGATGTGAGATTATTGGAGGTAATTCACTTGAACCGGCGCGGCAATTTATGCATAATCGCCGCCCGTTGCGTTGTTTTCTTCGCAGCGTCGTTATGGTGGCCCTTATTGGTCCCTTCGCAACGATAGATGGTAAACTCCGCCAGGCCTGGAAGGGAGCAACGGTAGCTATCGACTCGTGTGCCGGGGTGCGGCTGGTTTGGGTCACCACCAATTTTTCTTGTTTTTCTCAAAATGCGAATCTTGCCAGTATCCATGCGGGTCGGGATTAGACCGTGTATAATCCCTTGCCTTTGTTAAGATGAGTCGCTATCAATCTATGAGCTATCAGGTACTCGCACGTAAGTGGCGACCGCGCACTTTCCAGGAGATGGTCGGACAGGAGCATGTTCTCAAGGCATTGATTAATGCTTTGGATCAGGAGCGCCTGCACCATGCTTACTTATTTACTGGCACCCGAGGCGTTGGCAAGACGACTATTGCACGCATTTTGGCTAAGTGCCTGAATTGTGAAGCCGGGGTGCGCTCTGAACCTTGCGGTGAGTGCAGTAGTTGTCAGGAAATCGCAGAGGGTCGTTTTATCGATTTGATTGAAGTGGATGCCGCTTCACGCACGCGTGTTGAGGATACACGCGAATTGCTGGACAATGTGCAGTATTCACCGACGCGGGGTCGTTACAAAGTCTATCTGATCGACGAAGTGCACATGTTGTCTACACACAGCTTTAATGCTTTGCTGAAAACGCTCGAAGAGCCGCCGCCCCATGTGAAATTCTTGCTGGCTACCACCGATCCGCAAAAACTGCCGCCGACCATTTTATCGCGCTGCTTGCAGTTCAATTTGAAGAACATGTCACCAGAGCGCATCGTTGGACATTTGAATAATGTTTTGACTAAGGAGGGTGTTAGTTTTGAAGAACCTGCTTTGTGGCTGTTGGGTCGCTCCGCCGATGGCAGTATGCGTGATGCTCTGAGTTTAACGGATCAGGCGATTGCCTATGGATCTGGCTCACTGCTAGAGCAGGATGTCAGAAATATGCTGGGTACGATAGATCGCAGTATGGTGTTTGATCTGCTGGAGGCATTGAGTAAGCAAGATGCCAGTCGTCTGCTCAAGGTGGTGGATGAGTTGTCTGAGTTTTCGCCTGATTTTGAAGGGGCGTTGGCCGAATTGCTGACGGTCTTACACAGAGTGGCGATTGCTCAGGCTGTACCTGATGCAATCGATAACAGTCAGGGCGATAAGGAAAAGATAGTGAGTTTTGCTCAAGTACTGCCGGGCGAGGATGTGCAGTTGTTTTATCAGATGGGTATGCTTGCCCGCCGTGATTTGCCGATGGCACCGGAACCGAAAGTAGGTTTTGTCATGGCACTTCTGCGTATGCTGGCATTCAGGCCGGAAGGAGTGGTTGATCCGCCGGATAAGCCTCTAGAGTCGGATGCAACTGCTGCAGATACTGAGTGTCGGGGGCAAGATGGACCCACAGTGGAGGATGCTCCTGCGGGAAAGACCTCGCCGGCTAAGTCGGTTTCCGGTTTAGTCGGGGCAACAGAACCTTTAGCAGCTGAGACTAAGAATGTTGGTTTTGGTCAGGCTCGTAATTCTTTGGAGACTGTAGCAACTGCGAGTGATTCAAAAAGAAACAATGAAACAGAAGCTCTGAGAGGTTCGGAATCGCTGCCCACACAGACTGTTGAAGCAGAAGAGCCGGAGCTTCCGATTGCAAAGGTGATTACAGAGACGATTGCTGAGACCTCGGAGAAAAATTTACTAGAGCCATCATTGCAAGTTGTACAGTTATGGCAGGATTTTACACCAGCGCATTGGTTGGGGTTATTCCCTCAACTCAATTTGACAGGTGTGGCTAAAAATATTGCCGCTAACTGTGTTTGCAATACGGTTGAACCTGCTGCGATGCAATTGACGCTTGATCAACAGCAGTCTTCACTTTTTAATGACGCGCAACGTCAACGAATTGAGAAAAGTATTGGCAGTTATTTTGACAAGGCGATAGCGCTATCAATTGAAATTGGGTCCGTGACATCCGAGACTCCATCGCGCTATAAACAGCGTAAAAAAGATGAAAGATTTGAGCAGGTAAAAACTGCAATTAAACATAACCCCAATATTCATTTGTTAATGGATCAGTTTGGGGCAGAGGTGGATTGGAGTACGGTCGAGCCCAAAGGCGAATAAACGGGAGCGAGACGTGATGTTCGACCATTGTTTGATGCGTCGAATTCAAAGGCGACTAAAAGGGATTGGGGTGGCTTGAGTAACACAAGTTTGAGTATAGGTGAGGTAATGGTAATGAAAGATCTTGGCGACATAATGAAACAAGCGCAGCAGATGCAAGAACAAATGCAAAAAGCTCAGGAAGAGATGGCCTTAAAAGAAGTTATTGGTGAGGCTGGCGCAGGTATGGTCAAGGTGGTGATGAACGGTAGAAATGATGTTAAGCGAGTAACGATTGATTCGAGTTTAATGACTGAAGATAAAGAGATGCTTGAGGATTTGCTGGCTGCTGCGGTCAATGATGCAGTGCGAAAAGTTGAGAGCAACCGAAACGATATGTTGTCGTCACTGACTGGCGGTATTGATTTGCCCGGTGGTTTTAAGATGCCGTTTTGATAGGGCAGATAGATGCAATTTAGTCCACTGATAGAACAGCTGATTGACGCCTTACGTTGCTTGCCCGGTGTCGGCCCAAAATCGGCGCAACGTATGGCGCTGTATATTTTGGAACGCGATAGACAGGGCGGTAGACGACTTGCCGATGTGTTGGTAAAAGCCGTGGATTCTGTGGGACATTGCACTGATTGTCACACCCTGAGTGAATTGGATCGCTGTGTTATTTGCAGTAATACAAAGCGTGATCGAAGTCAGATCTGTGTGGTGGAAACACCGGTGGATTTACTGGCGATTGAGCAAACCGGTATTTACAGCGGTTTATACTTTGTATTGATGGGGCATATATCCCCGATTGATGGCATTGGTCCAAAGGACATTGGTATTGATCAGTTGGTGATGCGGGCTAAAAACGAGGGTGTGAAAGAGGTTATTTTGGCAACCAATCCCACTGTTGAAGGTGAGGCTACAGCCTATTACATAAGCGAACAGATTAGTTCCTTGGGTGTTATCGTATCGCGTATTGCTCATGGTGTACCCTTGGGTGGTGAGCTGGAATACGTTGATGGTGGTACACTGTCTCATGCGCTTAATGGTCGCAAAGTTATGGAGTAGATTACTTGCAGATTTTATTTCCTTCCGCTGAGCATGCACAGTATATAGCTGATGATCAGATGCTAAAGACTTTGTGTGAAAAGCTCAGTAATCGCCCTTATATTGCGCTAGATACAGAATTTATCCGCACTGATACCTTCTTTCCAAAACTTGGACTGCTTCAGGTGAGCGATGGGGAGCAGTGTTATCTGATTGATCCTTTAGCGCTTAAAGACGTAACACCTTTTAAAAAACTGCTTTTATCTGAAGATGTCGTCAAGGTTATTCATGCCTGCTCAGAAGATCTTGAAACCTTGTTTCACAGCTATGGTGTAATGCCTTGCCCCTTGTTTGATACGCAGTTGGCTGCGGCTTTTCTTGGCTATGGACTGTCAATGGGCTACCAACGAATGGTTAAAGACTTGTTCGATGTTGAACTGAGCAAAGCACAAAATCGCTCTGATTGGTTGCAACGTCCTTTGGATGAGAAACAATGTCTCTATGCGGCGCTGGATGTGGTTTATTTACTGCCAGCCTATCATCTTTTTGTCGATCAATTGGAGAAGCAGGGTAAGACTGACTGGTTTAATGAAAAGCAGAGTAGAGTGCTTGATAACTTTCAGCAGGATGAGGTTACACAGAATCCATATCTGCGAATAAAAACGGCATGGCGGTTAGCGCCAAAAGAGCTGGCTGTACTCAGAGCGTTGGCTGCGTGGCGGGAACAAACAGCAATTGATCTCGACCTTCCCAGAACCTGGGTCGTAAAGGATGCTGTTCTTTTCGAGATTGCGAGTAGGGATATTCGATCAATCCAACAACTTTCTGAGATAGGAGGATTATCACCTAGGGTTGTTCGGCGCCATGGAGAGGCAATACTGGCATTACTAAAAGAGTGTGCTGACGTGCTGCCGCAACATTATCCGGAGGCACTGCCGAAACCGTTATCGGCCGGTTCGGCGCGACAATACAAGAAGACAAAAAAACGCGTCGAGCAGTTGGCTGAAGGAGTTGGTATTGCCAGCGAACTGCTACTGTCAAAAAAAGAGCTTGAAGAGTATATTCGCAGCGGTTTTGGCAAAAATGTACGTCGTTTTCCAGAATTGGCGGTATGGCGCAAACAATTACTTGAACAGGCCTTGGGTGAATGTTTGGCTGATTCGGTTGATGGCATGAGTGATGTTGATAATGCATAAACGCATAGCAAGTGTGAAGAGAGTAAATAGAAAATGAAGCGATTGTGTACCGTATACAAAAGTCAAAAAAAAGACGAGATGTATCTGTATGTAGATAAAAACGACGGTTTGGAATTGGTGCCAGCAGCTTTATTGGAACACTTTGGCGAACCACAATTGGCGCTTCATTTTGTTCTGCATGAAGAGCGAACACTCGCTCGGGTCGATGTTATCAAGGTGGTACAGGCCATTGACGAGCAAGGTTTCTATCTACAATTGCCACCTCAGCCAGAGCATTATATGCTGGATTTGGTGGCGAAAAACTCCAAGGTTAACCTCTAGGAGCCTGTCCGAGAATAGAGAACCTACTGCGGAAAACCCCTTTTGGTCCATTTTGTCGATCATTTTCGTTAAATAAGAGCCGCTATTCGCCTCAAATGACCGACAAAATGGACTCAAAATAGTTTCCCCTCGCTACGGTTCCTATTCTCGGACAGGCTCCTAGCTTGTATTTGCTTGGATAAAATAGTAAAGCCATAAGGTGTCAGTGAATGAATAAGTCGGATGACGAGACAGAAAACAAGCCCTTCTGGCAGTGTAAATCACAGGAAGAGATGAGCGCGAAAGAGTGGGAATTACTTTGTGATGGTTGTGCTAAATGCTGCCTGCTTAAATTGGAAAACGACTTCACTCATGATATCTATTACACGAAAGTCGTATGTCGTTATCTCGATCAGGACTCTTGTAGTTGCAGTGAGTATCAGGATAGACACTCTTTAGTGCCAGAATGTGTTTGGCTAAAGCCGAAGATGATAGCCGAGTTTACATGGTTGCCGAGTACCTGTGCCTATCGATTACTGGCTGAGAATAAACCGCTTCCCAAGTGGCATCCCTTGATTTCGGGTGACAGCAATAGCGTGCACGAGGCGGGTGTATCTGTCCAGGGGCGGGTGTTATCTGAAGAGTTTGTTCATCCCGATGGTTTGGAAGAACATATCATCCAATGGGTTGAATAGCCGTTAAGACATCTCCTAGAGCAGGATTTGATAATATTTTGCCAGGTTTTTATGTCATTTCACGGCTATTTTGAGTGAAATAAGTAGCTGGTCTTTTTACCTATAAAAGCCAGCACTATCAATCCAGTGAGTTTACCCTAATACTCCAACAGCTTGCTGCGGGGTGTTTTATTTGGCAGATGCCTGAACAGCAACATCATGCAGTTCAGATGGCATTATTTTTGTGAGATATTCTTTTGCTCGTTGTTTTCTAGTCATATCTTTAGCAAAGATGCTGGTTAAAAAGCTGTGCACAGACAATAAAGTGAGTTGATGTTGTCGCAGTGGGTTCATCGCCGGAGGTAGTGGATCTTGTTCACAGAGCCGAGGTTTTATTGTCTCAACAATACCATCCTCTTTGCTGCCGAGCAGGTGAAGCCAAGGGGGTTCTTCTTTATCAAGATTTTTCATTACAAAATAACAACCAATCATATCAGGGTTGTTCAACCAGCGCATATACTTGCCAGGACCAGAAAAACCAGTGTGGGAGGCTTTGGTAACAGTAACTAATGTTGCATCGTGCATCTTAGCCAGAATCGGAGTCGCGTTGTCCTCATAGTTAATCAGTGCATCTTGCTCTGTAGCGAGCATCAGTAAGGGTATATTTGTTTTTTCAAAATAACGTTTGGAAAACATGCTGCTGGGACCCGCAATAGAGATGACTGCTTTTATGCGTGGATCACGACGATATGGGTCATAGGCGGCAAGAGTTGCTGTCATGCCCCCCAGAGAGATACCCATCACCGCAATTCGTTCAGGATCAACCATTTGATACAGGGGTTGGCCAGCATTCTCAGACCAGCTAAGTAGAGTATCAATAAGAAAACTGATATCGCCAGGCTGGTTCAATACGTCTTTCACCATAGGTCCACCCGGTGCTCCCATCTTGGTTAGAGGGAAGTTTGCGGCCACCACAATATATCCGTGGCTGGCTAGATATTGCGCGATGTAGGCGCCACCATCACGGTTGGAAGAATAACCGTGGCTATGGATAATCACAGGTAGCATTTTGTTAGTGTCTATGTCGGGATACCAAACACGGGTTTGTAAAACCCGTTTATCATCGCCATGATAATCATTATTCGCTTGTGTGCTGCGTTTAGAATCGATCAGTTCGCGATCTATTTGGGTGGCCTGGTAAGGGCCAGTTTTCAACAATTGTTTGCTTTGGGATTTGTCTGGGAGTGGTTCACCTGGTTTGCTGTATAAAAAAGCACTAGATGCAATTGCAAAAAAAATGAGTGTAATGAATATAAGATAATGTTTAGTTGTCATAATCTGTCGGTTTTTTATTCGAAATAAGCTAATTATGTGATAAAGCTAACATCATTCACTATCAAGTCAGGTCAAAGGTACCATGTTCTAGCACTGGAGCTAAAAACAGCTATATTTGAGACTGAGGATTATCGATCGCATTTTGTTTTCAATAATAAGCGCAATAATAAGCGATTGCACTATCGTATTGGAATATGAAATATGATCGAAAGAATATAAGAAATCTGATGAAGACGGGAATTAAGTCTAAACTGACACATAACATGCGAAAAACCAAGGTAATTATGCAAGGGTTTCAGGGGTAGGAATGAATAGTTTAAACGTCGGACAACGGCTTATCATTATCATTGGATTACCTTTGGTTGTTTTGATTTTAACAGTCGTTTTGTCTCTGAGTCTGTTTTCCCAAATAAATTCTGGCGTGGAGCGCATTTATGATAAACGCGTGACACCCATGGTTCAGCTAAAAAAAATAAACGATGCCTATGCCAATCTAGTGATCAATGCAATCAACAAAGCTGATAATGGCATTATGCTGCCCAATGAAGCCTTTTCAGCTATCGAAAATGCTCGTCGTATCATCAAGGAGAACTGGCAGCTTTATCGGCAGAGCGAATTGTCTGATCAGGAAGCAAAGCTTGCTGAGGAAGCAGAGTTACTGTTCCAGAATGCCAACCAGGCAATACAGGAAGTTCAGGGGGTGCTTCATGACATGGGCGTTGAACTGACTTTTGATGAATTTGGTGATACGCCCATTTCAGATTATAACGGGGATCTCTATGACGATATCGACCCGATAAGCGCAAAAATTGCCGAGTTGATCAACTACCAATTAAAGGTGGCGGGTGAAGAGCGCTCGCAGGCAGATGAAATCTATCAAAATTCGCGCCGTTGGTTTATTGGTATGGGTTTAGTGACCGTTACTGTATTGATATTTGCCGGTATTTGGGTTGCTAGATCAATTTCCAGTCCACTTGCGTTACTTCGCCAACAGATCGAGATTGCAGATCGAGACCGTGATTTGACCGTAAGTGTTAACATCAGCGCTAGGGATGAGATTGGGCAGGTTGCACAGGCTTTTGAGCGCATGATGGGCCGGTTTAATGAAATTATGGCGAATATTCAGAAATTGTCGGGTCAGCTTTCCAATAATGCTTCTACCTTATCGGCTACCACAGTAACAACCCGAGAGGATGCTGGGAAGCAAACGCGTGAAACCGATCAGGTTGCCACGGCTTCAACGGAAATGTCACATGCAATAGAAGAGGTAAGCCGACATGCGCATCTGGCGGCTGAATCCGCAAGTGTTGCCAATAAAGAAACATCGGAAGGCGAAAGTGTGTTAAATGACACTATTGCATCCGTCAATCGCCTGGCAGAGCGTATGCGTGGTGCTAGCGACGTGATAAATCGGGTTGAAACAGACAGTACGGCTATTGGTACTGTTCTGGATGTTATCCGCGGGATTGCAGAGCAAACTAATCTGCTGGCATTGAATGCGGCCATTGAAGCAGCAAGAGCTGGCGAGCAGGGTAGGGGATTTGCTGTTGTGGCTGACGAGGTGCGTTCATTAGCTCAACGTACACAGGAATCAACGGAAGAAATACAGCAAATGATTGAGCGTCTGCAATCAGGCACTCGTGAAGCTGTTGCTAGTATGGAGTCAGGTACAAGCGAAATGGAAAAAACGATCAAAGAGGCCGGTCGTGCAGGGCAGTCATTAGCAACCATTGCTAAATCTGTCAGTATGATTACAGACATGAATAATCAGATTGCCTCAGCGACAGAGCAACAGATGGCCACATCGCAGGAAATTTCCAAGAATGTCGTTAATATCTCCGATATTTGCAAGCGTTCCGAAGAGTCCGTTCAACAGGTGGACAATGCCAGTACGCAGGTTGAAAGTGTGGCGGCAACTTTAAACGAAATCGTCAGTGAATTTAAAATCTGATGCAACCATCCATTAGTGGAAGGGTATTTCAATATTTATCTGAGATTAGCTCCAGTAAACGTTGATCAATCTATATTTTTCGCAGCCCTTAGTTCATCATAAAGCCACAAAGTTTAGCGTTGAGCGTTAACTCAATGATCTGTGGATCAGACTTGGCTATCAGGCACAGGTCTTTGGCGTCCACGATAGGGGCTCGTTGATAATAATACAGCTCTTAGCCCCCATGTTGTTAATGTATCTCGAGAGTGTTGTAAGCGATTAAACCGCTGACTGGATCGTAATGATCTGTGTGGAGTATGAATTAAACATGCGGATTAATGAGCAGTGCAGGTGATTAAGCAGGGGCATCGGAATTTAGCTGACAACTAACACATTATGTTAGTTGTAAAGCCCTGGTGTTATATTAGTAAATATGCTTCCAGATAAAAAATAAACCCGTTTAAAAACAATATGTTGAAATATTGTTTTTTTTGCAACCTATTTCACAATAACAATTTGATAGATCGACATATCGCGGCTAGTATAATCTACGTTGCTAAGTATCTACGGTGCTTTTACGGCAACCAGTTATTGTTTCTGAGCAGCCAGAATCAGTGTTTGTTGATTTATAATACGGGATTATCAGAACAGCGACTCTTCAGGACTACTATGCTAAAGCTTCAATACAAAGATGGTCAGCGCAGTGCATGGCTTGTCGGGCCTCGTATGAGGATTGGTCGTAGTAAGGGCAATGAACTCGTGCTGGATGACAAACAAGTAGCTGACTTTCATGCTGAATTGCATATTGATCCCGGAAAGTTGAGCATTCATGTAGTCGGAAAAAACAAGGTTAGTGTAAACGGCGTTGAAGTGAATGGTAATAAAGTGTTGTCCTTGGGTGACGAGATTACATTAGCGAATCGTGAATTTACAATTGTTGATCCGAAACGTGAGCCGCCCATAAAAGGAGTTGAGGAAAATTCGACGGCATCAGCGGTAAAAATAAAAAAAGTGAATTCAAGCGGCACTGGCAGTGGTTGGGTTTTGCAGGGAAGTCATAAGAGTCTTAGGAATAAGCGTTACCCAATCAATGGGGTTGTCGTTTTGGGGCGATCCAATGACTGTGAGTTTAATTTTGCCTATGATCGTCTTTCGCGACGACATGCTGAAATCAAGGAAAATAACGGTATTTTATATGTCAAGGATCTCAACTCTTCAAATGGTACCTTTGTTAATGGCAAGCGAGTAGAAGAATCTCGAGTGCGCCCTGGTGACGTTCTGAGTTTTGATAAATTGAGTTTTTCAGTTATGGGACCAGGTAGTCTCGACGATGCTGATTTGTCAGGTGGAGATGAATTAAACAAAACTGTAATCAATCCGGCAATTGATGTGGCTACGATCAATAGAGCTGCTAGAGAAGCTAAAGCTGCAAATACGCGCAGTAGAAAACGCTTGGCTGAAGAAGCCGTAGAAGCGATGAGTTCGCCTGACGCAGAAGAGAAGAAGAGTCAGATGAATCATGCAGTAATGGTAGTTGTAGCTGTGGTGTTGTTGGCAGGTGCTACTGCTTTGTGGATTCTATAAGCCGAAATTCTTGTGAGAAATGCAGGCTAGAAAAAGCAAATTTTACAATTATTGCATTGGCCACAACTGCAGTGGTTGACGTTTATCACCGGTCGGCCCAATTTGTGATTCTTGCGGATATCCCATGCAGTGTGAAACATAGGTTTTACCTTTAAGTTGAATGACCTTATTGCGATGCTGGTGGCCGTATAAATGTATATGTGACGGCAATTTGTCAATCTGCTGTTGCAGTTTGCTGGTGCCGGCTACACGAGTAAAATTGAACTCGGGGTAAGGGTCATTTGTGTAGGGTTTAATGATATCTCTAGGGATTTTTTCAATTGGAATGTTTGTAGGAAATATTAATTCCTGGCAAGGCAGAAAATGACTGAAAGAAATGACTGGGGCATCATAAAATTGTGTCATTGCTGTTTGATTATAATTAAAAAAATAACATGCCGGATCTTCACCATTAAGTGAAGGCCACTTTGTTCGATAATTATCTGACCAAATGCGTAAAGAAGGGTCTTCTCCTTCTTTTGGGATAAACAGGCTGTCGTTACCAAATTCGGGTCTGGTATACCAGCTAAATAACGGAACAATCCAAGCGGAATTGCCGCTATCCAACTGTATTTTCTTAGGTTCTGTTAAAATTCCCAGCCTTTGACAGAGGGCCATAATATGATGAAATTTCTTAATCGAGCAGTTAAAATCATTTTTATGCAGCCATAAATCATGGTTACCTGGTACAAAAAAAACATCTGCAAAACGCTGTTTGAGAGCATTAAGGCAGAGTGTCAGCACATCCAGGCGATCAGTGACATCACCAGCAATAAGTAAAGAATCCTTAGCATATTGATTTTTAGGTATTGATTCGATAATGGCCATGTTCTGCGGATAATCCACATGCATATCTGACCAGCCGTATATTGCCATAATAGGGTGTACTTCGCGTCTATCAACTGAAAAATAGAAAGTGGGATTATAGCAATTTTTAACTTTCCAGGTGATGTCTAATAACTGCGGTAGTTCATTACGTTAGTGTTAAGCGATCAATATCCGATAAATAACGTATTTACAAATAATATTGTTTTCTATTCTGTGCTGATATCCAGCTTGAGGTGCCAATTGGCTGCGTGTCGGTAGATCGAGTAAGGAAAAATAGTATTCCTACTGGTGGAGTTTATGAGTCTATAGATACATGTAACGAGGAAAATGGGAATGTGTTTATTCGATGAGATTGCTTAACTTATTACTACTACCAATCAGTTTATGAAAATCACTAAAATCTGTTAACATAACCCTATGAATTTACAATTATTACCATGGGATCAGCCCAGTCCATTTATCACCGAAATTAAGGTGTCTGATAATGAGATTGATCGACTTGGCCACACGAATAATACGCACTATATAAGATGGTGTGAAGAGACTGCCTGGGCGCATTCTGCCTCCTTAGGCGTTCATATTGAGGATTTTTATCAAACCCGTAGAGCTTTGGCTATACGGCGAAGTGATTTTCACTACGAACTAGCAACTCGGTCGGGAGATCACCTTATGATTGGCACCTGGATTCTCGATTGGGGTGACAAGCTGATAAAGGATCGGCATTTTCAAATAATACGCTTAAGGGACAGCAAAACGGTAACTCGGGGACTAATGCAATTTGTCTGCGTTGATATGGATAGCCATGGGGTAAGAAAAATGCCGCAAAACTTTATTGATGCTTATCGAAGTGTTGCTATTTCTGGTTGGGGCAAAACTTAATTGGAGAGCATAAAAATCCAGGGGGCACTTTCCAAACAAATTAAGCCGCCATCTTCATTTCAGACACCTCGGCTTCCTTCTCTGAATCCGCAATGCTTAGGTTTGAATACCACCGCTCAAATGTATTCTGAAGGTCACCGTTAAGCACAGCTTTAATGCAAACTCAGCTAGTTAAGTTGACAAAATCCAGGTGTTATGTGTTACGCTGCAAAAAAAACGCACTAGGGCAGCGAAAAACCAATATGGCAAAACTAACTGTCATCATTCCGGCCCTTAACGAAAGCTCCCACATTAAAACTCTGCTAGATCAATTGCTCTTGCAAAAAGGCATCGATCTTAGCATCATTGTCAGCGATGGCGGCTCTACAGATGACACCGAAAATATCTGCGCTAAACAGCAGATACCCTTCGTGTCTTCACCCAAGGGTCGTGCCCAACAGATGAATCACGCCGTTAAAATGTGTCAGGGTGAATTGCTGCTGTTCCTGCATGCCGATAGCGAAATTATTGAAACAGACTTTCTGCAAAGAGCGGTCAGCTATTTTCAAGGAATTTGCGAAACATTGGGCGACAACAAAGTTGCCGGTCACTTTGCTCTTAGGTTTAGGCGTTCCAAGAAAAATGATGGCCATAATCTGGCTTTTCGCTATATGGAGGAGAAAACCAACACTAACCGTCCAGACACCATCAACGGAGATCAAGGTCTGCTAATCCACAAGACTTTTCTGCGAGCCCTGGGGGGCTTTGATGAATCGATGCATTTTTTGGAAGACCAAAAAATCTCCCACAGAATATTTCAACAAGGTCAGTGGTTTCTGCTTCCCGGCTTACTTTACACTTCGGCACGCAGATTTGAGTCAGCCGGTATTCATCGACTGTACATCTTAATGAGCATTATAATGGGCCTCTACCATGTCGATCTTAAGGAGTTCTTTCAGTTGTCGCCGCTGATTTATCAGGATCAAAAAAACAGTAGCAAATTACTGCTCACACCCTTCTTCAAGTTGATCTGGAGGATCAATCTCAAATACCAGGGAATTGCTGAGAGCCTTAATACATGGTACCGAGTAGGACGCTATATTCGTTCGAATTCTTGGCAGCTATTCTATTTTTTTGATCAGGTACTACGCCCAATTTACCAAAAAAAAATCTTCCCCTTATTAAGGTTTCACGACAGTATCTTCTATCCATTAACCAACAACCCACCCTGCAATTTGCTTACCGCCCTGATAGCACACTTATGGTTTATGTGGGTGCTCTTTCCCTGGTTTCTGTTTGTCGAGACTGTTTTTTCCTCCAAGCGATCATCCCTTTAACTGCTTATAAAGCATCTGTGCTTAATAAGGTATATTTCGTTTGTTCCATGCGACCAAACAACTATATGGTGAAGATGATCCATAGCTGCAACGAAAGCCAACACTTTTTGGAAATGGCCCTGTCGTCAACTTCCACAGTTCAACCCATCCGTTTTCGGTTTCTTTGCACAACTTAAATGGATGAGTAACCAATCTATGCTTCTCATTATAAGCGGGATAGTATGAGCTTGACACACGAAAATATCCATTTTCATCTGTGGTAGATTGCAAGCCTTCAGCACTGCACCCCAGTTTATTTCTTTTTGAAATAAATTTTATTATCTCATTCTCTGATGCATAACCATCTCTTATTATTATTCCAGCGACAGTGTACTTATCGCCAGGAAGAGAGGAGCATCCAAATAAAAGCATAATAACCGAGAGGTGGAATAGTGTTATACATATTCTTAGACGTGATATTTGCGTAGGCAAAGCTATTTTAAGTAACACATACCACTTTATTGCTTTAACCGCAGTCATTTGAATCACCAGCATTACTTCTGGCTAGCGACCTAATAGAATATTTGCTCTATCCTCACAAGTCGAAGAGATCCTTTTTATTAATGTCTTGGCTTGTTTTGCTACGAGTGATCCATTTATAAATTCTTTGGTCTATCCAGAAATATTCCCCGATCATTAAAGCTACTTTTTTTACTTTCGTAGCGACTTCCTTCTGAATGTATTTCAACTCCATTTATTTTTTCCTTACTAAAATATTATTTATTCTCCTACTATTAATAGTAGTTTATTTTATGTCGAAGATATAGTTTGATTGTTTATGTAAACAGCAGGCATATTTCATGTTGGATCTATAGCGGGTATCCCGATAAATAAATTAACATTAAGGCAGTTATTGATGTGCTTTTGTTTTATAAAGCACTGTCAATTACGAACAAAATAGTTAAATAGATTGCAGGGCGTTTAGAGCATAACAGAGTCTCTGTAACGCTTGATACAACGCAGAAGCGTGGACTAAAAAACACGAGATGGAATAATTTATTATTTCTACGGCCGTTACATTGCTCCGAAAATAAATTTCGGTTAAATTCATTGCCTAAGGGCCGCGGAAAAAATAAATTTTCCGAGGCCCTTACACTGTAATAATTTAGTAAACGTAATGACTCATAATCCCTTGAGAAGTGTTGCGCCTCGTCTGGGCGCATAGATTATTATGCAATAAACGTACAAATTTTCTGGAATATAATGAATTCCCTACGACATAAATTCTATCTTTTTGTATTAATTGAAAATATGTTAATCAACACGGCGCTTTGCCAAACTGCACAGCGCACATTTTGTGTCTTTTCTAGATCATGTTTCCCATTTATTGGAACCTTAAAAAAAGGAATGAGAAACCAGCGAGATTTGCCTGAAAAATGTCAATCAGATCAGCCATAAAAAAATCGGTACGAACAAGGGGGCAGGGCATCCCCCCAAGAGACGATAAACCACAAGAAGTTCCTATTTGCTAATCATTTCTATTTCTTCAAACTGGCCATCTTTAGTTAATTTCGTGATCCATACCTGATGGCTGGCCTGATGATCAGAGGGTGCGAAGGAAATTTTTGAGCCAATACCTAAATCCAAAGCACGAGTATTCTCCATCGCATTAATCAGTTCTTCGGTATCGAAAGTGCGTCCGACTCTTGTTAGTGCATCGCAAAATATTTCGGCAACAATATATCCTTCCAGGGAAATGAAATCGGGGGATTCATTTGGAGAGTACTTCCTCAACGCTTCACGGTATCGAAGAACGCCCGAGGCGAAAGAAGTATAGGGAGGAACGACATGTGTAATGATGACATCTTCGCCATACTGAGCCCCCAGTTCCATCAACATTTCAGCTAAAGCCTTGCTGCCGACAAAGGATACATTGGCATATTTCCCGATAAAACCTCGCTGTTTTAGCTTTATCGTGAATTGCGCGCTGGCTGTGTATGCGCTGATAATGACGATGGCATCCACATGTTGCTTGTTATCCATAAAATGATTGACTGCATTGAGTACCTGGGCAGTATTGCGCTCATAGGTAGCTGTTATCAATGAGTCTTTGGTGACACCATAAGGTTTAAGTGCGGTAACAACGCCCCGTAGTCCATCCATACCGAAGCTGTCGTTTTGGTAAAAAACGCCAATGCGTTCGGGGGCTATATTGAGCGACTCCACAAAATAGTGAATAATGGTTGAAGTTTCCTCTGCGTAGCTTGCACGATAGTTAAATACATAACGATCCGGAGGTGATTTTCGTAAGATGCTTGCTCCAGAGAAAGTCCCGAACAATAGGGTTCGATTTTCTAATAAGGCTGGTAGAATCTGTAACGACGTTGGAGTGCCCACGTTACCGATTAACGCTAACACGCCCTTATCATCATCTAGTAAGGTCTCTAGATTGCTTTGAGCCTTAACCGGTTCATAACTGTCATCCAGCGCTAAAAGCTCAATTTTTCGCCCATGTATCCCACCTGCATCATTGACCTCCTTCAAGTGAGTTTCGATGCCTAGCTTCATTGCCCTGCCAATTTCTCGGGCACCTCCGGAAAAGGCGGCACTCATTCCTAATCGGACTCGATGAGGTGAAACGCCTCTGACGATGCGTTGCTCACCGATGATTTGCTGCCACTTTTCATGTGCGTAATAACGCCAATCAGGAATTAGGGCAAAGCCGACTGTACTGATACAAAAAATTCCCAGAACAGCGATAAGAAATGATTTGGCACGTCTATTTCCCTTTTTAGTTTGCTGAAAATTATCACTTGGCATCATGTGAATTGGCGCACTACTGTATTCTTGCTGACGTGCATTTACCGGGTTGTCTATGCTGCTCTGTGTAGGATTTGGCAGGCTTTGATTGATGTCTCCATAAAGCATTCGTGGGACTGGAGTTGAAATAGCGTCCGAAGGTATTGGAGTGGCAGAGGGATTTTCTATTTTATGATGATCAGTCAAAATATCTGACGGCATACTTGGATGGGTAGGGCTACCCCGTCGCGGGTTTGTTGCTTGTATCCGTGTAGCCTCGGGCATTTCTTCAATCTTACCCAAAGCACCGACCCGATCGAATAGACGTTTGTATTTCTCCGCCTCTTCCAGCGGGACGTTTTTTTTCACGACAACCCGTTTACCTTCAAAGAGCTTTTGACACTGTTTGGGGGGAATCTTTAAGGTCTTTATCAGCAGTGACTTAACTTCTTCACTTGTCTTTCCTTCAGCCGTTTCACCAGAATAAACGAACTGAAAAAGCGGTATGGATAATGCCGTTTCCGTTGCCATTGCTGTTGCTGCATCAGCCAAAGGTGAAGTGCCCTTGAGCATGGTCGGGTCCAATTGATTCTCAACGCACGATTTGATGTCATCCAATAATGCCTGGACTGATTGATAACGATCATCAGGATTTAATGCCATCGCTTTGTTGATGACAGAAAGCAGGCACAAGGCTGGCGGATCCTGAACGTTTTCGGCTGATATTGTATTAGGGGGTTCGCGCAACTGTTTGTTCATCACGATTTCCTGGGTATTTCCCTTATAGGGCTTTTCCCCGGAAATCATAAAATACAGAATTGCCCCCAACGCATAGATATCCGCCCGAATGTCAATTCTGGTCTGTCCCTCTATTTGTTCCGGTGCCAAATAACCCGGAGTACCCATCGCGATGCCCATGCGTGTATGGTTTAGGTCTGCCTCCTGCAGGGGTTTGCTGATACCAAAATCCAACACCTTGGCGACCGTGGCATTGCCGGAAACACGGGCAATGAAAATATTGTCTGGCTTAAGGTCTCGATGCACGATATCCAGTTGGTGGGCAGCATGAATGCCTGCACAGATTTGCTCCATTATCCAGACTATCTGGGGTAAGACGATCCCTTGGTCGCTGACAAAGCCCTTAAGTGTTTCGCCCTCAAGGTATTCCATTACCAGAAACACCATCCCGGTTTCAGTGTTTCCAAAATCAATAATACTGATAACATTTGGGTGATTAATCTGACTGGACGTTCGTGCTTCGCGAAAGAATAGTTGAATGAAATCATCCGCATCCATATGAGGAAGCAACACTTTGACAACGACGGGTCGATTAAGGCTGATTTGAGTGGCCTTATAGACCATGCTCATACCACCGGCAGCCAGTCTGCTATCAATGCGATAAGTATCTTTTAATACTGAGCCTATGAGCGGGTCCTTCACATTTTTGTCGATTAAGGTTGCACCATCGCTAGGGCACATAGCGCCTGACTCATATTCCTTTGCGCATATAGGGCATATTTTCATTAAAAAAATGATCTCGATAAATTTGGTTTAAAAAGTTATATGATTTTGTTGCAAATATGGGCTCTTTTATCATTGGTATAGAGCCACAAAGGAAAAATCACGATCATAATCCTAGAAAACTCACTTAAACCTAGTGCAGCGTCTCATTGATTCTTCCCTCGTAATTGGCAATTCAAAGCGCTATAAATAGAGCTTATAATGAAGCCTTGTAGGGTTTTTGTTTCCAAGCATCTAGATGATATATAA
>PIVM01000707.1 GCA_003353945.1 Gammaproteobacteria bacterium | reverse complement strand
TTATACAGTGTGGGCCAATAAACGTGTAACTTTTCGAAAGTTGCATATAACTTTGGAACGCGGACGTAAATCTGAGGCGCATTTATTATCATTGAAAGGCGTCATTTAGTGCTACATGTACTGCATGTTTTGTCATCCTATACCTTTTTGAAGCTGAGCAAATAGACAAAAAAGAAAATTCTTTGAGGAAGATCCTAGCGTTTATTTTAATAGGTTTTTTAATGAACGTGTTTGGAAAACCTTTTGCTTTAATTGATTATTCCACATATTCGAGAAAATACAAATTCCCCTCATAGAGTTTTGAATGATGTTGAAATATTTCACAAAAACAAGCTTTTTAGCTCTCTCACTAGACACGACACTTTTGTCGTGGTCGAACGCGGCTTGACGCGGCTTTGATATGGTAATTGTGTTACACTGTCGCTGCTCTAACGAGTATCGATCGCCGAGGGCCCGTCTGCGTGGGGGTCCTGCGTTGGCCCTTTTCTGCATGTCGCGGCTGCAAGTAGGCCTATGTTTGCTGCACGCGCGGCACTGAGAATCAGTCATGGCGTTCTTTACAGACGAACAACGTGCGTGGATGGTAGAGGCATTTTTCCAAACTAACAGCGTTCAAGAAACCATCCGTCAGTTCACCATCAGATATCCACCTCCGCAGCGGGCACCCTGCCCAAATACGGTACGTAGGAACGTGCTGAAGTTCAGGCGCTTTGGCACATGCCGTAACCGGCAGAAGGATGGTGGCTCGGGTCGGCCACGAAGTGTTAGAACTCAAGCAAACATCGACGCGGTCAGACGAGAAATTCAGAACAACCCAACTTCAACAACAAGACGAAACAACGTTCCCATAACGAGAACGACGTATCGGCGCATCGTTTCGAAAGAACTTGGATATCATCCCTATCGTATGATAGTCCGTCATAAGCTGGAAGCCGGGGACGACGCACGGAGGATGCAGTTTTGCCAATGGTTAACTCAACAGCCCGTAGGACGCGTTTACCCTTACATTGTCATTGGTGACGAAGCCGCG
>PIVM01000706.1 GCA_003353945.1 Gammaproteobacteria bacterium | reverse complement strand
CTTTTGCTGTGCTTTGTTCATAAGATAATTCCTCTATGATCGTACCCGGGCGTGGGTACGTAGAGGAATTATTGTTTAGAATTTGGGTTTCTGCCGCGCAGCGGCTTCGTCCAACAAGCACATCAAAGGCGACGCTCGTACCTCGCGCGCTTTATGTGGGCGTTAGCATAAAGGAGAGATTTGCATTGAAATGGATCTTACAAAAATTGTGTATATTGCTTCTAACGGCTACGTCATTTAGTAGTTTCGGCTTGAGTATGGAGGCAAGCGAAACGAAAAAGTGGTTTTTTGACACGCAATTTGTATCAAGTGAAGTTTCTGGGAATAGCTATTTATTGGCCGGAGTCAGTATTGCTCGCCGTTTTTATCAGCACTGGTTTATTGGCGCTTCTAGCTTAGCAAACATTACTGAAAAGCAGGATAGCAATATTGATGGCAATGTTTATCCAGGCGCTCAATTTAGCTTGATTGCTGGTTATGGAAATCATCTTTACAAAAACATCCATTATCAAATAAGTCTTGGTAGAGGTGGTGGAATCGGTGAGTTTACCCAAGCGGGCAGTGATGCAGTTGGTGTTTGTCAGTGCTCTTATGATGCTATGCAGGCTACTGGCGAAATCAATTATGTTTTATCGTCAGCTAGCGCCGTAGCACTTCAGGTTAAATATATGAGCTATGACAGCGGAGATATTAAAGCAAGTAACACGGGTTTTGCTGCGGCATACCGTTATAGTTGGTAATCAAAATGCTAACAAGGCAAAGCACATGGATGCCAAAAGCTCCGCGCCTTCGGCGCTCCACTTTTGCCACCAATGTTTGCGGCGTTAGCACCCCATCAAGCATTGCGGCTCTGCTTAACATCATCAGCAAGCCAAGCTTTGATAAGGGACTGGTAAGGCATGTCACGTTTATTGGCTTCAATCTTAATGCTGTCCAATAAACCTTCTGGTAGCCTGAGTGAAATGGTTTTAGTAGAGGGTTTCAAATTTGGCATTGAAACTGATTGAGCCTGTTTCCAGTCAACATAATC
>PIVM01000252.1 GCA_003353945.1 Gammaproteobacteria bacterium | reverse complement strand
AATCGAGTCACTGTTGACTTCATTCCCGAAGACTCTGTCATGCCTGCATTGCTGCTTTACATCGTTTCAGAATCTGCTGAAGACTGCCTAAGTGGGTTTGTTGGATTTGAAACTGCAAAAATTAGAGTAGAATGCTACGGTGAAACACGAAGTCAAGCTGATGCACTCCACGCAGCAGCAAGGGCAGCACTCAACGGTGAGCGAGGTGTTTATAGCGGTACGTTCATCAAAGGCATCGGTCAAGACACTGGCCGAGTCTACTTAGTCGATAAACCAAATGACGGTACAGACCACTGGCTGTTTCGCACAATTCAAACGTTTGAAATCTCTTATAACTCCTTCTAGAAGGAAAGAAAAAATATGACTTACCAAGGAATGACCGGCCAAGGCACAACTGCGGTCCTCACAACCAATGCAATTACCGGATGCGTGCGTAGTCTTACGCTTCCTGAGTTGACTCAAGATAAGATCGATGCAAGTTGCCTCGATACAACGGGCTTCATGAAGTACATTCCCGGCGATCTCACAGATCCCGGCGAGTGCTCGCTAGAAATTATCTTTGATCCAACTTTTGACTTTGACGCAATCATTGGAGTCCTTGACACACTTACGATTACGTTTGCGTTAGGTACTTCAACTAACACAACCAATGCAACTTTGATTGGGACAGGTTTTATTACCAGTTATAGTCTTCCAGATTTGAGCACCAACAATCTTGCAGTCGTCAACGTGACGTTTGCCTACGATGGTCAAACTGGACCTGCATTTACAGTTGAGTCTTAAAAATGAAAGTCGAACTTCTGCCCTGTGAAGGCAAGAACCTAGCAACCGGCTCAAACGAGGTATTCAAGCAATACCGAGTTGTCGTCGATGACACTTTGGTTGGCTACAAGTCATGGGATTTTGGAAGCTCGATATGTTTCATTGGTCGGGTTTCTCCAGTTGATAAATCCTTGATAGAGGAAGAGGTCAGTGCTATGCTTGGCGACAGTTCCAGTGGCGTGATGCCACCGGAGTTCGATCCAGATGACTTACCTGAAGAGGATTACAAAGATGACTTCCCTGACGAAACAGTTACTGCTTGATCACTGCAAGATTGAGGTCAAAGAAGTAAACATCGAAGGACTTGGCGTTTTGCACGTCAAGCCTTCGACTGAGCTTCAGCGATCTAAGAGGATTGCAGACATGTTCGACAAAAACGGTAATTTGACTAACGAGTCAAAGCAAAGACGCAGGGTGAATTTGATCATTGATCACATCTGCGACAAAGACGGCAAAGCAATGTTCAACGAAGGTGATTCAAAAGACTTGCTTGCTCTTGATGGCAGCAAACTTGATCCATTCATTGAAGCAGTCATGCTGATCAATGGAGAACTTGAGGGAAACGACGAGGCCGAGTAGATCGGCTTGTAAAGCACTTCGACAAAAACTTCAGGTTGCGTTGGGTGTTTAGAATATGCCAGAAACTGGGCATCGATGACCCGTGTTGCTGGATGAACTCAGTAAGTCCTCTACTCGTTGATCAGTGGATCGCGTTTGAAGTTGCCGAGCAGCAAACAACGTCCTCATCGGACATGTTAGATCCCGACGAAGCACTCAAGAGGTTGACCAGTGGCAGGTAATAACGTCCGCATCGGTGCTCTGCGATATGACATCATCGCAGACAGTTCTTTGTTTAGCCGAGGTTTGAAAACAGCCTCCAAAATGAGCAGGAAGCTTGCTAAGGATGTTGCCCTCACGCGAACTCCTTTGGAGAGATATAAGAAGGAGTTGCTGCAAGCACGCAAGGCTCTCAAAGCTAATCTGATAGACGAAAGAGCGTACTTGCACACAAAAAAGAGATTGCGTGCGCAATACGTTCAAGAGAATGCTTTAATAAATAAGCATACTCATAAATTGCTTTTAAACACAAAAGCAAAGAATGCTAATGCTGCTGCATCCTCTCGGATGAACCTAGCAAACATCGGAGGTGCTGCTGCGTCGATGTTTGGCGGACGAGGTGGTGCTGCTGTTGGTCGAGGCATCGGAATCGGTGCAATGGCTGGAGGTCCAGCGGGAATTGGACTGGCGGCAGGTTTTGCTGGTGCTTATGCAACTGCAAGGATGATGGAAGAGTTCGGGGATCTGCAAGAAGCAGCAACCGACTTAAAAGTCTTCTTAGGTGAAGAGTTTGGGGAAGAGTCTGCAAATGCGTTCAGGAAGATTGCACGCGAATCTTCTTTAACAACTGCCGGTCTAATAAAGAACGCAAGGGTCTGGGCATCCTACGGACTTGAGACTGACAACATTGTAGACATGGTCGAAAGGCTAGGGATCGCGGCAGGAGGCGAACGAGAAGCGTTTGACAACCTCACAAGAGCAATGGCTCAGGTCAACGCTGCTGGCAAACTTATGGGTCAGGAAAAGAACCAGTTAATCAATGCTGGATTCTCTCTAAAGATCATTGCTGACGAAGCTGGCGTAAGCATGACCAACTTTGCGAAGTCAATGGAAGAAGGAGCAATTAGCGCAGAGCATGTCAACAATGCTCTGATCAAAGCAACTAACGAAGGAGGTCTTTACTTCGGTCGTCTTGAAAAGAAGTCTAAGACTCTCAACGGTCAACTGGATTTGCTCACAAACAACTTTAATGACTTGTTTGCAAACCTTGGAGAGAGTGGTGAAGGTGGTTTCTCAGTTCTATTAAAAAGCTTGAACGAAGTCCTTTCTGAAGCAAGCAGTGTCATCTCTCAAGCAAACGAGCTTGAGAAATCAAGACAAGAGACATTGAGGCTAAGAAGACTTCTAGAACCGGGCGAGCAACAACAAGAAAGTGTCGGGCCAGGTGTTTCGTCAAGCTTTTCGCCGGGGTCAGTCGGCACAAATGAATTTGCAAGAGCATTCAAATCCGGTTTCGGTGCTTATTTTGATGAAGATGTTGAATGGTACAAAAAGCCAATAACTGGAATGCAAAGGTTCTGGACCCAGTTAGTAAAGTCCGAGCAAGAAGTTTACTTGGAGCAGCAACAGCGATTTCAGCAAGATCGAGAAGAGCAAGAAAGACTAAGAGCAAAAGCAGAAAAAAGAGGCATAAAAACCTCTACTGAAGGAACAGGAGGTGATCCGAACCTGCTTGCAGGCACAACAGCAGAAAACTTGGCAGACGCAGCAAAGCAAGCAGCGGGTCTTCCTGGTAATCTTGGGCCGGGAACTATCGACGAATACAACTTTATTCGCGATAAGATGATGGAAGACCGCAACCTTGCAATGCAAAGCCTTCAGGAGCAAAAAGAGCAGACCAAGCAGTTGCAAATCATGAACGGTGAAAAGGCAGGTCACCGAACAAACCGAAGACATCACCCATCAAGACAAGCACTAAGAACGCGGTTAGGCATGGACCCTCAGTCAATGATGCCAATGCCTTTGCCTATCACAGGCTATGAGCCAAAGGGCATTCCGAACCCTCAATTTGGAATGTCTGCCGTTGACCAAGTCAAATCTGAATACAAAGCAAAGAGAAGAGGGATTTACGATAAGTGGAAGAGCATGCCATCTTCTTCAGACTTTAGATCACCTGATTTCTTAGACTCAAAAAAAGAAAGAGAAGGCTATCAGAAAGAGGCTAGTGAACTAAGAACAAGGTACAATCAAGACTTAGAAGAAGCAAAAGAGCAAGACGAAACCTCAAATGAATGGGCAATGTTTCTTGCAACCAGTTTTAAAGAAACAGTTGCCGAGCAAACCAGAGAACTCACTGGTGGCGAAGACAAACAATTTGAAGGAGTAGGAGAATGACAGCTTTTAGCGATTTCACATACACTGCATGTCAGTTAAGAGATGGCAAGTCTGGTGCAACTAGGCACAACGCAGACAGTCTTAAAATGACTGCAAGCGTTTCGTATCAGGTCATTGTGAACAAAGCAAGAGTCGGTGGAGGTGCAGACATTACTCCTGCTGACATTAGCACTGACCACATTAGGTCTTTGTCTGACTTGCCCGCAGTCAACGTAACGACCTATGAATACTCAGGTCTTATCAATCCCTATCTTGTTTGCATTTCTAAAAATGTCACAAGAGACACCACCAATGGACTAAAATTCATTGTCGAGTGCGGATTTGAAAGTCCAGATCCGATTAAGTCTGAAAGAGCACCTCAAAGTCCTCCTGCTGCTTTGACAGACATTACTCCGAGTGTTGCAAGTCAAATTGCAAGTCAACTTCGGCCAATTTGGTC
>PIVM01000251.1 GCA_003353945.1 Gammaproteobacteria bacterium | reverse complement strand
AGGGAAACCCAAAAAAATAAACCTCCCAAAAATCAAGGAGGGAGGGGGCGGATAAGAACAAACCACTTTTCCAAACCGGGCAAACGTTCAAAACGATTTTCCAATTCATCCATCGCCTTCTTGGTCAATTTCACCCCGGTGTGATAGGTTTTCTTAACAATTTCAACAACAGGGTGAACCCCATTGTAGGTCATATTTTGGGCAAAACGGAAAACAGTTTCCAAAGTATCAAGCAAACTACCGTTCCAATAATTTTCCAAAACACCCCAAGCCCGTTCAATGGGATTATACTTACTATGATAAGGAGGATAATAAGCCAACTGAATAGAGAGTTGGAGCTTATCAGCTAGAGCAGTGATGCGATACATAAATTGAGTGCGTCGGCTGTGACATTCCGGCCCATTGTCTTGATTGATAACCAAGGTTTGAACCAGAGGAAACCGGTCAGCAATCATAACCCAAACCGCCTCAATGCAATCAACAATCGCATCGCTGGTCACAGAACCAGTCACCAGGAAGATGTAGAGTTCGTTGTACTGAGGCAGAAAAACACCGACCGGAGTGACCCTTTTATCCGGTCGAAAATCGTGATCCAGGGCTTTGACTTCAAGCCGACTAAAGCCTCCTCTGGACAACAGAGCCAACAAAACCGTCCCTTTGGCATCAACTGAGAGCCGTAAGGCCGTTTCATCTGCGTCAGTCTCGGTGTTGACCTGCTTCAATTGCTCAAAAATGGCATCAGTTTCAGCTATTTTCTTCAAGGGCTGACTTTTCTTTACTTTTTTCGGCTGATACCCCAATTCATTGAGTTTTGTGCGAATGGTGTCCTCACACGGTAACTCCTCATCAGTGTAGCCCTTTTGTTTGACCAATTGTTTCCTGACCTCTGCCGCACTCACCCGAATGTACAACCGGGTCGTCTTGAAGGTCGGGTCTGTTTGACTTTCTGCTTCGGCTATCGCTTTGATGTCCTCGAGCAAGTCGGGCAAATGGTATTCAACGGGTTTTCGTCCTCTGGCTGAATAGTTATCATAGCATTGATATCCACTCTCTAGTTCACGAGTACCCTTTCGGATCGTACTTCGATCCCACCCCAATTCTTCCTCTGCCCGTCGTTGGCCTCCTTTTCCCAGCACCTTAACCGTTCGCGCCATAAATATCCGCCGCGCACTTCCCTTTAGTATTTTTGCAGTTTCTGTAAAAATCCCTTTCAGTGTGCCTGTCAGTTCCATTTGTCACCTCTATTCCTTATTTTTTGTTGATTCAGGGTTAATCTTAACATATTTTTGGGAGGTTTTAAATCTCGGGTTTACCTTACCCGACCCTGGTGACGGTGATTGGACTACGCTAGAGGACAACGACTATGGAGACTTGCGCTTGCAATCCAATTCCCCTGCGATTGATCGTGGTGAAAACGATTGGTTGCCTGCAAACATCACCACTGATAGCAATAGCAATCCCCGCATTGTTGGCGGTAGTATTGATATGGGCGCGCATGAAGCCTATGGCCTAAAGATCGGCCAAACTGTCACACCTGTTACTGTAGCGCCTGGAGCTGCTATCACTTACACTCTGCATTATCAAAATCACCAAGACAATTCTTCTGTTACCAATATCCAACTCTCCTACCAGGTTCCTGAGGAAGTGGTGATAAACGATGTAAAAACAGAAGGCGTAGCACTGATTCAGGTTGGACATCCACCTCACTATATTTGGGAACTAGAAGACCTGGCACCGCAGGCACGTGGCACCATCATCCTCAGTGGCAATGTAGATCCTGCCATGGCACCTTATTCAAGTTTCACGACCACGGCCAAACTTGCGGTAGCAACGGGGGATCCGATTTTGGATGATAATACTGTGGACGTACTCGGGATGGGTATCGATACTATTTATGTAGATGGCAGAAAAACAGCTGGCGCTAATGACGGGACTTCTTGGGCCGATGCCTTTACGAACTTACAATCGGCTCTTAATATCGCTCAAATGGGGGATCAGGTCTGGGTTGCACAAGGCGTGTACGTACCTAGCAAACGCTTAGAAGTGGATGATCCCCGCAGCGTCACCTTCAATATCGTTGATGGCGTCGACCTCTATGGTGGTTTTGCCGGCACATCGGGCCAAGAAGGTGATCTTTCTACCCGTGACTGGCAATCCTACCCTACTGTGCTCAGTGGCGATATCGAGGGTAACGATCATGTCGATGCGCGTGGGGTGCTCACTACCTCGGAGCATCTCGTGGGCGGTAATGCTTACCATGTGCTTATGGCAGACCGGGTTTCCGAAAAAACCTCTCTGATAGGTTTCATCATTACTGCTGGAGATGCATCTGGATCGAATACATCCGATTACGGTGGTGGTTTATCCAATAAGTATGCCAATCCCACCCTATCGAATATCATCTTTAGCGCTAACTCGGCAACCAACGAAGGCGGTGGCATGTACAATTACGGTAGTTCACCCTCTCTCAACAATGTTTTCTTCTTTGCCAACGCAGCAAAGAGGGGTGGCGGAATTTACAATATCGTTAAGAGCTCACCTCTTTTTACCAATGTTAGCTTCACTGGTAATTCAGCAGGCCTTAATGGTGGTGGAATGTATAACGATAACAGTTCGCCCACTCTTACCAATGTTAGCTTCACTGGTAATTCAGCAAGCCGTTCCGGCGGTGGGATGGAAAACCATTTCAGTTCGCCTACACTCACCAATGTCATCTTTGCTGCAAACTTGGCAGGATCAAACAGCGGAGTGCATAACGAGAGAAACTCATCCAACCTCACCAATATCATTTTTGCTGCGAACTTGGAAGGATCAAGCAACGGAGTGCATAGTGAAAGCAGCTCGCCCAACCCCAACGAGGTTAACTCACCGACCGTATTCTGGGGTGATGGCGGCGGCATGTACAATCACAGTAAAAGTTCGCCGAACCTCACCAATACTGCGTTCATTGCCAACACGGCAGGCCGCTACGGCGGCGGCATGTACAACTTTGAAAAAAGCGAAGGCATCCTCAACAATGTTACTTTCGTTGCCAATGTTGCAGGTGAAGTTGGCGGAGCAATCGTCTACGGGCGAGGAGAACTAACGATACATAACGGCATTTTTTGGAACAATCCTCCAACAAGTTTCGGGTGGGATTATGTGAGCATCCTAACCATATCCGACAGTATAGTGCCAGGCGGTTGCCTACAAGGTGCCAAGTGCATTGGACACTTGGTTAATGCCAACCCACGCTTCATGCGTCTACCTGATCCCGGCGACGGCGACTGGGCCACCCCCGACGACAACGACTACGGCGATTTGCGTTTGCAACTCGATTCTCCAGCTATCGACGCTGGCAACAAGATATGGCTGCCTACTGACACCTACGATCTCGATGATGATGGCGATACCTCAGAACTGATCCCCTTCGATCTGCAAAGCTTTCCCCGTATTGTTAACGATGCGGTGGATATGGGCACCTATGAGTACATCTCACTGACCGAATCGCTATGGTTGCCGGCGATTTTGCGATAAGTTGGCATGACCTGATTTATCGATTCTGAAAGCTGTGTACGAAAAATTGAAACCGCCATCCAGTATGAACCCCTTTCGCACGGGCACAAAATGGCGCATCGGCCAACTCACCAAGGGACGATCTACTACGTGGATACTGCCAGCAGCTTACAACCATGACAGACTCACCACAATGGACTTGGAGTGACGGTTGGATTCTTACGGCTCTTTTCATACCAGGAAAGAGAGCCGATTTGCACGAAATCATCGCTGCAGCGGATGCGACCAATCATGCCATTCCGACAAAAGAAGAGATGTCTCAAGCTCTGACTAAGTTTGTTCAATGTCGCTTAATATGTGAAGAAAAGGGGCATTATACGATTGCATCAGAGTACCTTGCGTCTATCGAGACGGCTTTCAGTTAGGGCAATCGCATCTAATATGTCAAGTAAACAAGCTAGGGCAGTCGGTGTCTTAATGGAAGCCAGCCTTCAGAACTTTCATGAGGTAAGTTTCATCCCAACCGCATCTTAAACGTTTGCTCTTGATGCCACGCTGTGAGGTCGTTTCTTGTTTGAGCAGGTTCACGGCCATATGGCGAAGGACCGCCGTGTTAGCATCAGCGTGACCTATGCGGATACGGCTGTCATCTTCACGAAAAGCGACGTCAAGAACCCAGTGCAAGCCGTTTTCGACCCCCCAATGTTCACGTTTGGCTTGTAGAGCAG
>PIVM01000250.1 GCA_003353945.1 Gammaproteobacteria bacterium | reverse complement strand
ATTGCTCATCTCAGTGCCTTTCTTGCTTTCCAGACTTCTGACCAATCTGCCTCTCCATCGTGCATTTCATCGATGACTTCAAGCAGTCGGTCAACGAGGTGCTCACGCGGTTCAGGAGCTTTTGGAAGAGGAAACCACATCTCATGCTCAACGATACAATGCCACTTCTGGAGCACTCCGTTTAGCGTAGTGTCAGATGCGTCTTTTGCTATTGCAACTTCATACGTTCTCCATTGACTCATTGGTACTTCAGCCAACAGTGGATAAACCCGAATCAATCCTTTGTCTGGGCATAGCCCTACGCTGCAAATCGCTGTCCCAAGTTTCTGATGCTCATCTGGCATTGCACGCGCAACCAATGTGTATTCGGAAAGCATTTTTAACTCTCCTTGTTTGCGAGTGACGCGAGGGTTTCTGCGTGACATCTCTGCGGTGAGCAGTAACATCCCAAGACCATCCCAGCCAAAGAATCTAAGTCGCTTAAAATGCTTGGCTTGTACGGGACATAATGCTTTTTGTAGCAATCACAAACAGCTTCTCGGTCGCCGTCATCGCCCATTTTGAATGGGTTGCCCCACTTCGACCCGCGACCAACGTAAATGTATCTCCCCTTTGCCTCGGCCCAGCTGATCAATGCGTGATCGGTATTGATATTCGCAACGACGGTCCAGCCGTTTTCACAATGCTCTTTTAACTCGCGTTCGCGGCTGGAATACTTACGTCGGCTTGCTTGGAGATCACCGCCCTTGGCGTTGTACTCCCGCATTGCTTCTTGGACATGCCGCTGCTCTGGTTGGTGGCAATCGTCTTTACTGGCTACTTCGATTGCGTAATCCCAGACCTGGGGGATAGCTTCGGGATCTTTGTTTGCTAACGTGTACATCGGCTGAACCGAACCGGCATTTAATGGCATCGGAAGGCTCCGATCATTTTGCCTATTTTCACACTCCAATCGTTCAACTACTTCACCGGTATACATCAACTCGCGAAACCGCGTTTTGCCAATCGAACGATCCTCGCAGTAGGCTTTAAGCGAACTAAAACCACCCTCGCTCCACAAAGGCTTGCCGTCATCTCTGTCCTGTGCCATTTCCCGCAAATTGCGTGACAAGACAATTGATTCAGACTCAATAGCTAAAATAGATTTCTGAATCTGTTGATCGACTTGCTGAAACGCTTTGCGTCGATCTCGCGTCACTAGTGACGTATTCGCCATTTTGCTCTCCTTAAAACGGTGGGTCTTGGTAGTCATACTTTTCACTGGCCGCCGGCACTGCTGCCGGTTTTGCTTTTTGCTCAACCGGCTTGCCGCCAAGCAACTGCAGGCGATCCGCGACCACCTTGAGCTTTGACCGCTTCTGGCCTTCGTTCTCCCACGATTCAAATTTAAGCCGGCCCTCGATCATCACGCTGTTGCCTTTTTGCGTGTACTCGTTGGCAACCTCTGCGTTCCGGCCCCAGAGCGTGACATCGACGAAGGTTGTCTCATCAACCCATTCGTCACCGCTTTTGCGTCGCTCGTTGACCGCCAAGCCAATGTCACAAACTGCTGTCCCCTGGGGCGGTAGACATCACCTGAATCATCAGCATCATCGAATGTCGGAAGTCTGTCAGTTATCCACTTACTCATTGCTCACCTCAAGTCTTGATTTGGATTTGCTGCTGGCCCAGTTTTCTGCTGCACCCAAGGCTAATCTACCTTCAACGTAAGAATCTCTTACGAGATCACGCAGTCGCAAGTTCTCGTCCTCTAAATCAGCGATTCGGATGACAACGCCTTCCTTCATCGCTTCAAAACATTCGTTTTCCTCTTGAAGTCTTGCGTTTTCTTTTAGCAACTTTTCAGTTTGTTGTTCAATCATTTGTCAAATCCTTTCAGGGTACAAAACCCCTCCACTTTTGCATGCTTGGTAGTCATCAGTATTCCCCATCGGTATTTTGGATCGGAAATCATCGCAATTCCTCCCGTGCTTCTTTGACCTTGAGTATCCAGTGTGCAATTTCGTATGGAATTACCACTGGCCTTTCGGTTTGCTTTTGGTCGATTGCGTCTAGCAGGTTTTTAACTTTCTGCTCTTGCGATTGACTCGATGTCGGTAGCGGATACCAAGCCTGCTCGGGTGTTACTTTGAACCACTTGATGAAAGCGTAGTTCTCGTCGAGCACATAGCTTTGCGGGTTTGCATCTTCAGCAGTGGGTTGTCTATCTGAAATGAAAGTGAACCTTTTTATATTCATACTAATGACTCCGAATCGACTGAGTCCATTTCAGAATTCAAAAAGTCTACCAAAGCAAACCTTGAGGTCGGGATCTCGACGGGTTCGAGTCTAACTTGAGATCCTTCTTTTTTCGCTCGCGTGACTCTTGTGAGAGCATCCCCCTGCGAGGTTCTGTAGCGAGATTTTAGAAATCCTTTTTTGTCTTTCCAGGTTATACGCCATGCTTTCATCTGTTTCTCCATTTGTGGTTGCGTGTTCTTGGTTTCTTCTTGCGGCCATCGAGGTACGATGCTAACCGCGTCTGACGATAGTATCTAGGGTGAAAGCTCAAATCAAAACGTGTGTTTTGATTCGGTCTGTGATCGCTGACTCTGACAGTCAGTTTTCTGTTGCCTCGCGAGGCATGGACATACCGCGACAGGCTCTTTGGTGATCTCGCGAGCTTGACTTTCCATCCTCGTCTTTTGAAAGTCTCTGTCACACTGCGTATGACTCTTGCGATTGCTTTTGCGTCATCAATCATCGATGTCATCACGCAAAGGAGCGACTCTGATCCCATAAATCGCTACTACTGCTGTTAATGCATAACAAATACCTGCTACTTCAAAAACAGACATCTCGTTCTCCTATCGTGAAATCTGACGAAACTCAATGTCACCATCATTTTGCCTGACGATGTATTCTGTTGCCTCTGAATCACAAACGACAAAGCTCCCTGAGTCACCCAGCGGTTCCCACCAAAACAATTTTTTGCCGGTAAGCTGGACCCACAGCTCAATTGCCTCAGGTCTTCTTATTGAGGCTTGTTCTTTGCTTTTGTTCATTGCAGCAATCCATTTTTCTCTGTAGTCGTCTGAGTAAAAACGCCAATCGTGAATTTGCTCTGCTGTACGCAGGCAACCCGTGCATACTCCAACATCGAGTATGCACTTTCCAGTGCAAGGTGATTTCACTCGGTTTCACAATCGATTACTTGCTGCACTAAAAGAACAGGCTCTTCAGTCTTTTCGACTTCATCACAGATGAGATGCAAGAAAAGGATCTCATCGAGAATAGGTTTTTCGTGACGCAGTTCACGCTGCTCATCTTCGTTAGCAGCATTGAAGAGATCCTCGGCATCTTGTTGCCAGTCATGCATTCGCTCAAGTGCCTCGCAAAGGGCCTTGACGTAGACTTTGCTGGCGTAGACCTCTTTGCCTTGGAACTCATTTGGTTCCATGTTGAACATGTCGATGAGTGCCTCGACTCCCATCGTACCTTCGTCTTGATAGATGCGTGCAAACTTTTCTCTAGTTGCTGCACGATAGGCAGTCGTTCGTAATTTTTTAGTCATCAGTTTTCTCGAATGTGGTTGTGCTTGAGATCGTCAATGATGCTCATCGCGGAAGCAATCATACCAATAATTACAGGTATCGTAAAAACACCAATCAGAAAATAATCTTCCATAATCATGATCTTTTTCTTATTTCATAGAGTTGTTTAAGTTGCTCGCATAATTGCTCGCGTTCTTTCTCTGAGATTTCTATCGTCATGATGATCTCCCAAACTGAATCAATTGCACGATTTACAGTTCGCCAATTTTTACTCGGCATCATTGATTCCTAGCTTTTGGAGAATGAGTGATACTTCTAGCAATCGCGATGAACACTGAATCATTCTGCGTTTTTCATACTCGCTTTTCAAGCTGTTTGGTAGCTCAGAGTATGCAGCAATCTTGTTGCATAAATCTTGCTTACGCTGTTTGAGCAATTCTTCTACTTCTTCTTTATTCATTTTTTCCTCGGTGGTTGGATCATTTTATCAGAGCAAACAAACTACTCAATCTTTGTGATCAGAGACTCCCGCGAGACACTTTGAGATGTCACCAGATATCAACGTCTTGTTGAAAACTCCCCAGCGTATTTTTACTAGAGGGGAATCTTTCGATGTCTTGCACCTGGCCTGCATGTTGCGAAGGATAGGCTCAAGTTCCTCAAACTTGGCTGTTCCGTCGATGAACTCACCTTC
>PIVM01000249.1 GCA_003353945.1 Gammaproteobacteria bacterium | reverse complement strand
GTTGTATATTGAGACACTCATCGCTTCCATCGACAGATGGGACAATGGCAACAGCGCGGAAGTTACCGGCGACTTCATCGATGTCTACGGCAACAGCCACCCGGATGACGTTGTACCGCGCAGCATCACGTACGACGCGCAAACCCAGTCCATCGTAATCACCTTCAGGGTTGACTGGTTGGGACACGGAAACGGCCACTACATGTCTGATCTGACGCTCGTTCTTGAGGTGGACGATATCTGACATCGGGAAACATACCGATTAGAAAAAGGAGACGAAAATGAAAAATTTACAAGGCAGGACCATCATTTTGCAGATAATTGCTACCCTCACGATGACCATCCTTATGAGCGCCGGGGTGGCCATGGCTCAAACGCCGGAGACCTTGGTTCCTGGCACGACCATCGTCCACTACGGCGGTCCGCACGAAGTGTACGACTTCGTCATTCCGAGCGACTTCGCCGAGGGGCGACTGAACGCGACCGTCCTCGGTGCTGACGGCGGCCGACGCTACTATAACGACGGTTTTCTCATCGACGACCACTACGCCGGCGGTGGTGGCGGCGCCTTCCTGAACGCTGTGTTCGATGTCGGGCCAGATGGGATCCCGCCGGGTTCGACGGTTCGTCTCATCTCAGGGACGCACGGTGACTCTGACAACTTTTTAGGCGACAGAGCAGCCGGCGGCGGGGGCGGAACGGGCATTCTCTTCCGTGCTCCGGGAGCTGGCGTCGACGACTGGCAGGTGGTCATCGCGGCAGGAGCAGGTGGTGGGGCATGCTCCGACTGGGGCACGAATCGTTATTCAGGTGAGAACGCCCAGGCTTCGGATTGCAGCAGCGACGGCTTGGGTGGCTTATCGCACAGCGCGTTTGCCATGATCGGAGCAAACGTATCTGGAGGCGGTGGCGGAGCCTACGGGGACGCCGTGTGCGACGAGAGCTTGTGCTCAGGTGTGAGCGGCGGTAAGGCTGGCTTTTCGAGCGGCGGCGAGGGTGGTAACTCCAAAGGCCGTAACGGTGGTTGAGGTTTTGGCGGCGGAAGCTACGTCGAAGCTGATCTGCTGCATCCGCAGTTCGTCGACGAGGTCGTTCGTATCAGCGGCAGAACCACGGGAAAGACTGTCTCGCACGGATGCTCGGAAATCACGCTCCTGCACGGAAGCGAGGGCCACGGACCCATAGAAGATAGTTATGAGTTTCTATACGCATATTCCGAAGATGGCAGCTCTTGTTCAGATGGTCGGTACATAGAAACTAACACCAATGCGGAACTTCCTTTTGCTTGTTTCAACGGATCAAATTGGAAGATTACGAAAACCTCAAATTTGTTCTCTAATGGTGAGGCTGAATGCCAAAAGCTAGGTTCCAATTACAGATTTGAAACTGCCATTGAGGATGATGCAGCTATTGTGGATGCGATTGAGTACAGCGTAGAACACGACTTCTTATTGTATTACGATGACGGAATATCTAATAAGCAATTATCCATACCGGAAGAGACCATCCTGAATGGTGATATTTTCACCTATGACGTCAGTTCTTCAATGGCGCTAGATTCAATAGCAATGCCGAGCTGTTGCATGGCAACATTTTGGAACAGAGCGGGTACCGACTATAAGTTTGTCTATAGTTTAGGTGAGGTAAGCGCGCCCACATTTAAAGACGGTGGTGAAGTAGGGGAAATCTGGTTTAGCAGTAAGGCAGACAACGGCGGGAATTTCAACCACCCTCCGATGAAGATCTGGGTGAATCATTACGACTTTTTAGGGGCATGTACGCATTCCCGTCTGGAGTAGTAATCGGCTCTGTTGGTAACGGTACGATATGTATTGAGATTGAGAGAGTGAACTGAAATCGTATTTTTCGAAATAGGAGAGACGAAAATGAAAACTAAATTCAAGGAAATAATAAAAATGAAAACTTTACGAGGTAGGACCTTCTTCTCATATCTGGTTGCTGTATCCCTGTTGGTTGTATTTCTCTCGAGCGCGGGCATTTTGGCCGACATGATCGAGGACGAGCAGATCCCGCCCCTCCTCCCAGAGGGCGAGCTGACGATCACCGAGCACGCCGCAGTCGACTATCAGATACCCGACGACGTAGCCGGCGGAGTTATCCACTTCGAGCTGCGCGGGGCGGACGGCGGGCACCGCTACTACAAAGGACCCTTGGGTATTAATAGTAAATACGCTCAAGGGGGCGGCGGTGCCACGCTCACCGGCATGGTCAGAATCGGCCATGGCGGTGATATAATCGAGCCAGGCACGCTGATTCGTTTCGTAACTGGTGCGAAAGGCGACTCTCTGGAAAGTGGCCTGCTGAAGGGTGCCGGCGGCGGGGGCGGTACTGCTGTCCTGGTGCAGAGGCCTGGGTCTGAGTGGGTTGAACTTCTCGTGGCTGCCGGCGGCGGAGGCGCAGCCGCGGACTCTAATCAGAAACGCAACGGGGGTAACGGCATGTCCGATACCTGCACCAGAAGTACCGGCGGCAGTGCCAAGTCCGCTGGCGGCGGTGGCGGTGCGGATACTGACGGTGGGGATAGCGAAGTGATTTCAATCCTTGCTAGGGGGGCAGCGCGGGATATCCAAGCGGCGGTTCCGGCGGCCAGACGTCGGGAGCTAGCGGTGGCTTTGGCTATGGCGGCGGCGGTGGCGCAAATGGTATAATCAGGGGTGGTGGCGGCGGCGGCGGTTACTGTGGCGGCAACGGTGGGGAGCGGGACTGTAAACCTTTTGGCATTTGCCACAGTGCGTACAAAGGCATGGGCGGTAGGAGCTACACTAATTACGATCTCATCAGCGACCGTTCGGGCACAAACGGCACGTCAACCTATAGTCCAGAGCACGGCTACATTGATGTATCCACGCATTTCTACACAGCCGCGCTGACCGTCAATGCATCCGGGCCTGGTAGCGTCAGTGTCTATACCCTCGAAGGATTGCCGATCTGTAAAGACAAGGCGAGGTGCGTTGTCGAGGTAGATACCGAAACCACCGTTTCTGTGATCGCCACACCCGACCCGCTGGGCCGATTCGAGGGTTGGTCGGGCGTGTGCGCGGGGACTTCTGGAATGGAGTGTGATTTCACGCTCTCCGATGGGCCGCATCTTGCCACCGCACAGTTTGAGAGCACTTTGGTTGAGGAACTAGCGGCAAATATTATAGAATATGCTGAAACCAACCAAAGGGGAAACACCCAAAGCTACTACGACTTTCAAGCTAATTTCTGGGTTTATGATGTTGGTATCGAGCAAGAAGTCCTCGACGAAGCCTGGATCATGGCCTTCGGTTCGTTTCCGTCTGAATGAGGCCGTCCCCCTGTGCTAGGGTAGTTGTCGCCTCTATCAGCGTCTGTGAGGTACCGGCAACCGAAAAGGCCGCAAACGTTACATCCAGAAATAGGCTTCTATCTGACGAATTGAAAGCAGCGATCATCTTAAAAACAAACAGGTCTTGAATATTGAAGAAATAATTCTGATATTATAAAGGATTTTATACTCTCTTATTTCGGTAATAATAGATCGAAAGTTCAAAAGTATTATAAATTTGCCTAAGAAAATCTGTAAGTGTACTTACAAGCATTTACACAAAAGCCCTGCACCATAAGTGTAGGGCTTAAGACCATTATAGATCCGTTGGTTTGTGTTTTTGCTTATGATGAATCAACCTGGAATGCTCTTTGACGGACGAATTTTAACTTTTAATATCAGGATCATCTATGATCACCCATATTTCATCAAAAATAATATCAACATCTTTTGGATCATGCTTTATATCTCCAATTAATTTGTGCCCAACCGCCTTTGCACCATTGATGGTTGCTGCCGCGCCAGACTCGATCTTTTTACCGGCCCATTCAAACGCATTTTCAACATGTGTGGCTGAAGCCTTAAGATCATGTCCAGCCTTTTTTGTCTCTTTTTTATTCCATTCTTCTCCAGCGATTCATCCTATTTAGTGAGTATGTAACTGCCTGTTTTGAAAAGGTTTTGTGAGTTGCGACAGATTATAAGAGCGACTTTACTCGTTCAATCCTCCCTGCAATTTTATCCTGCATTAGAGATTTATAATGTTCAACTAATCTGTTTTTAATGTTCATTTGCTATTTTATAAGTCACAGACCGCCAAGCCAGCATGGGCAGGAACCGAAAAACAAATTATTAAGATTGGGAAATAAAATGAAAAATTTACAAGGCAGGACCATTATCTTCCCCGGTGCGCAGAGAA
>PIVM01000705.1 GCA_003353945.1 Gammaproteobacteria bacterium | reverse complement strand
AGATCACAACGATAGCGTGCAGGGGTCGGTCGTCGTACTTTTCGGTCTTTCTACTAGCTAGTACGTCGTATCAGCTCCCCCAGAGTCTAATTTTGCATACTACGGACAAAAAATCAAAAAGCTCCCTACGATTACCTACTTTTCCTATAGGGGAATCACTCATCTTCAACCAACCTCGTCGTCGAACGCGGAGGAAAGCAAGCGATAATAGAGGGCCCAGTTTGGCGGCAATTCCGAGCGACGATGGCCACGACCTCCATGCAGCGACCCTTCCGATGGGTTTTCCGACGCGTATCAGTGGTTGGTTGTTGTGATTTTTATTTTTTGGCGCGAGAAACTCAATGCGGCACATCATGTGTCGGAAAATGGAGACAACTCGCGATTTGTCCGTCGATTTTTGGATGCAGCGCTCAGATTTTGATCGGACCAAGACGCAGAATGCACCAACCGACATGTTGAAAAGCGATCTACCAAGCGCCAGTCGCGTATCTGCCCGACAGCCTTCGCACTCTCCGCCGCTTTATCACATCATCGTCGGCTGAAAAATGAGATGAAAACTCGCCAAAACTAGTGGCTAAAATCTCTTGTGCGTGTTTTTCCGCGAGGCTAGTGGGATCATTTTCTATCGGATACGCAACTTATGCTAATTTTCCCACTGCCCAGACGCTCTTCACCGAGCTTTGAGTTATGCAACAGAGGTTTTCGATGATGGAGAATCGAATGGTCGGTGGACCAAAGCGTGGTTTCAACGAGAACACGTCGAAACAGCCTCAGAAACCCCCCGGTATCTTGTGTTTTCCGTCGATTTGACTTCCTTGCGGCGAGAATTAGCTTTTGGTCCACCGACCATTCGATAGAGCATGTTATTTTGAGTAAGTCTAATATGGGAAGTTTTGTCATACAATGGACGTTGCGGTGGGAAAATACTCAGGGATGTTGAACTTGTTTTGTCCGTAGTAGGCAGGAGCCGAGAAAGACAGCGTGCACAAACACAGGGCCGATCATCAAAAACATCGCAACGAAGGCGTTTTGGCATC
>PIVM01000248.1 GCA_003353945.1 Gammaproteobacteria bacterium | reverse complement strand
GGAGATTTGCGCATAGAAAATCAAGATGTCTCAGTATTTAACTGAACAATGCAGGCCCTGCGGTGAAGGAGGGGTTGTTGCAAGCAGCTCTTTTTTTTCTGGGTTCCCGCGTTCGCGGGGATGACGGTAGCGTAAAATACACGTTGAGGTAACGTCCGCGAAGGTCAGCTTAGCCGTTCCAGAAAGCATAGTTTTCATTTTTCGCATTTGGCCGCTTCGTAACATCAGCAGGCACATGGAAAAAAATCAAAATCCTGGCAATAAGCAAAACCTCAGGGTCCGCTTTCTCTAAGAAGTTAGCGCTGGGTTTCGAACAACTTGCCACAATAAACGCACAACATATAGTGGTTGGTGGAGCTAATAGGATGCCCCATATATATCATCAGATTCTTCCTTTGTATCAACTGTCGGTGATCATCGAAGGTAGAACAAACATCCTAATATATTCGCGCAGTTTCTGAGGGTTTTCATTAAGTGTTGCCGGGGTGGTTTGAAAAGAGAGTACCTGGCGCCTATACCAGTCCAGAAAATATTCCGATGTAACGCCAGGTCGTAAACGTCCCGCGCTTTTTATTGCCGTATAGGTTGCATGAGTTTTCTTGGCACTGAACTCATCGACGATATCATAGGTAATTCCCACTCGAGTGAGTAATTGACTATCCTGATGGAAGAGCTTAACGAGTAGTGGTCGTTTCAACATTTCAGTCACCGTGAAGTAGAATACTTCGACTACCTTGTCCTCAATTGAATGATAACGCGAGAGCTCTTTCTCGACCGGATCAATAATATCTCTTATATCCCGGATGACTGCTAAAGCAACAATCTGCTCCTTGTTTTTGAAGTAGCGATATAGCGTTCCTCTTGCAACCCCCGACTCACTAATAATATTTGACATTGATGTGTCAGCTACACCGATTCGAAGAAAGCAGCGTTCGGCTGCATCGAGAATTTTGTGGGTGGTTTTATTAATCGGAGCTTGTCCGCAGAGCAGCTCTTCAAGGGATGGTGAGGGGGACATAACCGTTTGTACCTTCAATGTATTCCTTGATTTATATGGCTAGCTGACAAGTCGGGAAACGCCAGCCGGCAATCCTATCAAAAACATCCGCCAGCAGTACATGACAGACATTTAACTAATGTTATGTATCAATATAGTAGACACTAAGTGTATATATTGTCTATTAATCGATGTCAATAATCCTCGTAAACGCAAGTAATTATACTAACAACTGGGAGAGTGGGTATGACTGATAATGCTATGCAGAAAGATAAGCAAACGAAGATTCGACGGCGTACCTTCCTTATCACCGGCGCAGTAGGTACTCTTGCCCTAGGGTTAGGGCTGTGGCACCTTAAAAAAAGCGATGATACAGCGACTAGATCGACTTCTCCGGGACTACCCAGCTATGGCGATTGGCGAGATCTTTATCGGGAAAAGTGGCGGTGGGACAGGATTGCAGTAGGCTCGCATACCAACGCCAACTGTGTTTCCGCCTGCGCTTGGAACCTCTATGTGCGAGACGGCATCGTCTGGCGTGAGGAGCAGTCCGCGCCCTATAGCGCCCCCAATGCCACTGTGCCTGATGCCAATCCCCGTGGCTGCCAGAAGGGTAGTTGCTACAGCAGTCTTTCCACCGGCGCTAACCGAATCAGCGTGCCACTTAAGCGCGCAGGACCAAGGGGCGGCGACCAATGGAAGCGCATTTCCTGGGATGAAGCCCTGGACGAAGTCGCTGGATCATTGGTCGACACCCTGGCCAAACGTGGCGGGCCTGGCGCTATTTGCGAGGCGGGGACTAACCAGGACTTTGGCCCAACTTTCGTTTCCTTGGCGCGTTTCTTCCGTCAGACCGGCATCCCTCTTACCGATACTACCGCCGGTGTTGGTGACCTGGCGGTGGGTGGTACCATCACCCTGGGTGAAGCGATGTCGGGTGGTAGTTCTGACGGCTGGTTTCAATCAAAGTATCTGGTCCTCTGGGCCTTCAATCCCTCAGCTACACGAATCCCCGATGCCCATTATATCAACGAGGCTCGCTATCAGGGCGCCAAGGTGATTTCGATTGCACCGGACTTTAATCAAAGCGCGATGCACACAGACCTTTGGATGCCGGTTAAACCAGGCTCCGATGCCGCTCTCGCCTTGGCGGCTTGCCAAGTGGTGATTGAAGAAAATCTGCATAATACGGACTATATCCGCGAACAAACCGACTTACCCTTTCTTATCTATACGCACAGTGGGCGTTTCGTGCGTCAATCTGATTTTAAAACTGATGGCAGTGATGAGATTTTCGCCGTTTGGGATGAGATCCATGACAAAATGATTTGGGCTCCCGGTTCAAGCGGCAGCGATGATAATACCCTGACCCTACCCAATGGAATCCGCGCTGCCCTGGAAATCGAAACAGTCGCCACATTAGTCTCTGGCGAGCAGGCCGCTATCACCACTGTTTTTTCCCGCTTGCGAAAACGCCTGGCAGAGAACACACCTGAACAGGCGCAGGAAATTACCGGCGTTGAGGCCAGCGTAATCCGCCAGTTTGCTCGAGACTTTGCCAATGCCCCAACAGCTCTGATTCTTTCACAGTACGGGATGTGTAAGAACTACCATTCCGATCTGGTACAACGTTCGCAAATATTGCTCGCCTCCTTAACCGGCAATATTGGAAAATCCGGTGGCGGCTGGCAATCCACCGCTTTTATTCCCCTTGATGGTTTTGCCCTTATGGCGATGCAGGACAAGCTGGCAATATCGGATCTGATTATGTTGGGCATTGAGCAATACCAAAATCCCGAGGAGGTTGCCGACCGCTTTAAGGGAATGTACATCGGCAGTACTCTTTTTCATGCCATCCATGGTGGTCTTGCGGAACAACAAACCAAAGCGCAATACGGTGACCCGCTGCTTGAGGACGGTGCCATGCCCTACCTACGGGAAGCCATTGAAAAAGGGCATTTCAAGATAGGCACGCCAATAGACGAAGCGCCACCGGAGTTTATTTTCAATATCATGGGTAATGTGCTAAGAAGCAGTCGTATGGGTGACCGATTGCGTGACGGTCTCTTTGCCAACGCTAGCATGGTCGTCGATGTCACCTTCCGCATGAGCGAAACCTCTCGCCATTGCGATATTATCCTGCCCGCTGCGGGCTGGTATGAAAAGTATGGATTTAAATATATCCCGGCCAACATCCCCTATGTGCATCTATCCGACCGCGCTATTAAACCGATTGGTGAATCCAAAGCTGAGTGGGAAATCTTTTCTCTGCTCGCCAAACGGGTTAGCGATGTCGCCAAACGCAGAGGCGTGAATGAAATAAAGGGATTCCGTGGTGATACCCTGGACCTGCAAACCCTCTATGAGCGCTTTAGCGATGAAGGTCGTTTTGCGGACCAGGACGATGAGAAAGTGATGGAGTTTATCTTGCAGATCTCCCAGCAATCCAAGGGTATGAGCCTTGATGACCTAAGGCGCGCTGGTGGCGCGTTGCGGGTCAAAGCCCTTGGTAGTGGAGAGGGGATGCGTTGCGACTATGACCCCGAACAGACCATCACTCCACAGCGTGATTATCTTGAGAAGAAAAAACCCTACCCCACACTCACGGGCCGACAGCAGTTCTACATTGATCATCCGTTGTTTCTCAAATTAAACGAAGCCCTGCCAACCTATAAAGAACCGCCAGCTGCGGGCGGTAACCACCCCTTTACCATGACAGGTGGGCATACCCGTTGGAGTATTCATGCCATTTGGCGGGACCACGAACTGATGCTGAGACTACAACGGGGAGAGCCGATACTGTTTATCAACGATCAGGATGCTCTTGAAAAGAAGATCAAGGATCATGATCTTGTGCGTGTTCGCAATGACTTGGGCTCCTTTGAAGCACCCGCTAAAATCACGGCTGCCATTCGACCCAAGCAGATCCATATCTTTCATGCTTGGGAACCCTATCAGTTTCGTAAGAAGAAGAGCCACCAATCAATCATCCCAAGTCCTATTAAGGTCACTCAATTGGTGGGAGATTATGGTCATCTGCATGGGGGATTTTCTCACTATGAGCCGAATCAGGTTGATAGGGATACCAGAGTGGATGTCGTGAAGGTTTTGGAAGTGTAGGGTTAATCCTAGAAAACTCAGTTGAATCTACTGTGAGGGCCTAAGGCACTAAATCTAGAAGTTTTTTCCAAAATTTTAAACTCACCGTATGGGTGATACTGCTTTCGTCTAAAATTTCAGGA
>PIVM01000704.1 GCA_003353945.1 Gammaproteobacteria bacterium | reverse complement strand
CCGGTTGAGCGGACTGAATGAACTAGAGCATACTGTAGGAAATAGTTTTTGTAATCACTCTTGCGAGGTTAATAAAGCCTGAATAAAAGTCTTGTTACGGACAAGCTTAACTTACTCTATACTACGTGGATCGCTAGTGTAGTGGGCAACGAAGGAGTCCGACACTAAAGGTCATCACTTGTGTCGAGTTGCATCAGTTTTCTATTTTTTCGAAAAAAAATACGGTTGAAATTCATTCGGTCCATGCCACACACACGGGTGGTTTTTTATGGCCACACAAAATTCTATTGCTCACAACAAGTCGGTGTAGTTTTCACCCAACATAGCATAGTTGTTGTGTCAGGGATCATTATGATGACTCATCGTTGGGATCAGTCCACCCACTGAGCCGACATTTGGGTGGCCCACTGTTGCAAGACGGTTTAGGCTCAGTTTGATGACACAGCTATGACGCAGCGATTACACAAAAGTGCAACCATTTGTATGGCTTTAAAACATGACACGTGCATTTTCCCGCATAGGTTACATGACAACCATTCGTTTAAATCCTGTGACACATGTCTTCTTGTAGTGACACGTGTCTTCTTGTAGTAAGTAAAGTAAGTAAAGTATCACTCTTCAGGAACCCTAAGAAGGGATTGTAATATAGTGAATAGCACTATTTGTTTGACTACTACGCTACTTGTCACTTGTGTAGTGGTTGGCGGTTGTAGGAAGAGCCTCGTATTATCGATCCAGATACGAGAACCGCAAGAGGGTGTGACCGCATGGGTTCTTGAGACGCCGATGGAGATCCGAGATGCGGCAGCCATGGACCTCGTGAAGAGCTTCCGGTCGAACCTTGCCAAGAGGAAGAAGAACTTGGACCACATATGGGAGTACAAGTTTCGCAGCAAGAAGGATCGAGAGCAGACAATCAAGATCCCGGGCAAGTGTGTTCGACCGGGGGGCATGATCTACCCAACTTTCACAGACAAGGAGCCTCTCTTCTCGTTCGAGGGTCTTGTGGAAGCAGATAGAGAGCTGCAGATCCATCTG
>PIVM01000703.1 GCA_003353945.1 Gammaproteobacteria bacterium | reverse complement strand
CAGCAGGATAGCTTGGATCAAGTGGCACATATGCTCCACCCGCCATGAGGACACCTGCGTGAGAGCAATTCATTCTATCAGTGGTCTTACTTTCCTCCAATATGCAAGTTTGAGAAGGCACTACGCACCGTAGATAGACGCAATTGCCTCAGCTGAGTCACTGGTCATAAGTAGGCCAACGGTTGAGTCACCTTCAACTCCCAATACTCGCATTTGTCTTGCCACCTTCTCCGCCATGCTTCGGAGCTCCTCATACGAAATAATCCGCTTCAGACCTCCGTACTCAACCAGAGCTATTGCATTTGGATTTGCCTCGGCTTGATCCAGGAAAAATTCGTGCACCAGCCGCCCAGGCTTAGGGTAAGGAGCAGATGTTTTGTTCCACTCCACTAACTGCCTCTGTTGCTCAACAGGCGTGAGCATGGGAAGCTCCCACACCACTTTGTGTGGGTGTTCCACTGCCATCTCCAGCAGATACTTGAAGCAATCAAAGATCATGACTACTGTGCTTTGATCAAAGAGCCTCAAGTTATATTTCATACCGCCCTTCATACCGTCTTTCCACAGCAGCTCAGAGTCAGCAACACGAAATAGTGTCAATGTGAGATCCAGATTTCCTAAAGGCGCCTGGCCTGCTTTCGCTAATGAGACACTGTCACCCCTGCTCAGCTCTTCGGCTTGAAACATAGACTCGAGCTCTGAACCACTCAAAAATTCAACATCAGAAGAACTCATTTGCTTGAGGCCATCACTGAAAAGGTCTTCAAAATCCTTCAGGTTCAGCATAGCCTGTGGGAAGTTAATAGGGTGGTAGGACGACAATCAGCAAAGCCATTAACATGAAGTGAAAAAATAGTGTGCTTACTTGGTATACAGGATTGCAGTTGGCAATGCGTGGCACTTGAAGGCGTTGTACAATACGGCTGAAAGGAGCATTAGCATGTTTTAATGCATCAGTCAAAACAAGTTGTTGCCGTTTTAGCAGAGTGGAGAAGCTCGGGTGCCCTTTGAGATCGCCTCGTATTGCTAGCGTTTCCATAA
>PIVM01000702.1 GCA_003353945.1 Gammaproteobacteria bacterium | reverse complement strand
GTACTATACCAGAGAGGTGGTAAAAACTACTCTGTTGGATTGCTGGTTTCAATTGTGCCCTTGCTCAAGCTGACTGTTGCAGCTCACGATAAACCCTTTTTCTTTAGGCACAGAACGCCCGCAACAGCGGAACCGAAAGTTGGGTGACTTTGTGCAATAATTTGCGAAGCAAATGCACATAGCCGCACAGCTTTTGGTTTCCGACTGCTTGCGCTTGTTAAATGCTTGATGCTAGTATGTGCGTATACGATATGCGCATAACATGTGCGGAGGCATACTATGCATGAACTTTTTGACAAAAACGCACCCAAAAAAGCAACAAATTTAAGTATAAACAGCAGCTTACTAGCTGAAGCCAGAAATTTAAAGGTAAATCTCTCTGCCACTCTTGAGCTAGCTTTGGAAAGTGAAATAAGAAAAAGCAAAAAAGATAAATGGATTGAAGACAACAAAAACGCTATTGAGAATTGTAACAATTTGGCGGATGAAAATGGCCTATTTGCTGATAAGCACCGAGGCTTTTAATGAAACAGTTTGATTTATATAAGAATACCGATAAGGACAGTAAAAAGACCTACCCATATTTTGTTGATGTGCAAACTGACTTGCTAGACAACTTAAATAGCAGGGTGGTGATTCCCTTAGTACCTTCAGGTAACGCTAAAGAATACCCCGCCAATTTATGTCCAGCTGTTACCATAAACAACAAAAAATACAGCTTGTTTACACATCAAATTTCAGCAGTATCTTCATCGTTTTTGGATAAAAAGGAAGGCTCATTACTTCTCAGCAGAGATGACATTATTGCTGCGCTAGATTTCCTTCTCACCGGCATTTAACGCCGGGTTCTTTTGCTGCCTTAAGTGGAGGCCGAAGGCCGGAGCTTAAGGCAGTCAAAAGCAACCCCTTGTTCTGTGATAACAGCTTGAACGAATGCACTATTAGCTATTTTGCCGGCTAACCTGCTGAACTCGATAACCCATATCACATTTTGTTTGGCTGAATTACAACATGCAATACGGCCTTGTTTAAAACCGTTTTAGC
>PIVM01000247.1 GCA_003353945.1 Gammaproteobacteria bacterium | reverse complement strand
AGGTGGGTGGGTCACATCACGGTACGTGTACTTAAAGGTGGAAAATACCTCACCTGTAGGGTACCGTAGGACTACCCGATGAAATGGATCATCCATTGTGTCTGTTGCAAAAAGCTATTAAAACAGACTCACCAGTAAAGAGAGCAGGATAATAATCCCCGGAATGCTCAGGACCTAGATAGCAAGACTCAGTGCCAACCCGGGTAACTGGTGTCCAGACAAAACATCTTCCTTTTAGCCCAAAGGAAAGAACCTGGATCTGATACAGAAGATCATCCTGTAAAAGAATATCATTGGGAGTGTTCGGCAGATGAACATAACATAACGCTAAAATATAGCACAGAATATGTAGCATCGGACCCTATAATGGCAATGTGATCAAGGGGGTACAGGCCCCCGAACGATAAGATCTTAACAGAAGAAACAGGGGTGAAATGTAATTGACAAATGTACATAGCCCAAATGAAAGATCTATCAACATTGTAATAAGGGTTCCCAATTAGAGGACAATGGATATAAAGATACCTGAGACCGCAGCGGAGACGGCAGGCGAAGCAGAGCTCCTGACAGGAACAGACCTGTGAAAAGTAGAAGCAGAAGCTGAAACAGAAATATAGGAACTGGCATGAATACATGCAACCAGGGCGACCTGGACCAGCTCTAGCTAACAATGGAAAGCCACTATATAAAAACATGGTCACTACAACACATACACAGAGAAACTAAAAATCTCTGTAGATAACTCCGCTTATATATAAGATCAAAGGAGGAGAAGAGCCAAACTACTTGATTCGAACCAAGAGATAGATTGAAAAATCTATACAATCCGAAAGAAGTTTGGCGATTGAGCCGCCTTCTCCCGATCATGCGGGCAATGCAATCAGAAGGAAGTGTGTAGTAGTAGGGACCAGAAGTAACAACCCACCAGTCCGACGAGGACAGGTAGGGACTTTAGGAAGTCAGAGCATCCTATCCAGCCTGGGGAAGATCCTGACAAGGAAAACCCCCAGTGTACCAAGCTAGAAAAGCGAGGTAGAAGGACAGGGTGGAGGAACAGAGAAAGTCCAACCGGGTAGTAACCAGGTGAGCTTGGCCAAAAGCACAGTACGGATATAGGAACAGTGGGCAAACCACAGGAATCCAACGAACCAGAGAGTGCAGAGCAGCTAAGGGGAAATACAACCCCAGAAGAAGCAGTGGCGAAGCTAAGACCCAGCAGCACATGCGTACAATAATCAGCAAGGTGCGACCGAGCGTACTTAGATGGGTACCCACGAGAGGCAGTGGGCTAACCAAAAGTTAGCGGCATAGCCAAGGCGTATCAGCGATAGGTAAAACAGTGATATAAATATCAGAGGGGCAGGGGAACATATCGTTCCATTAATCCTGCCAGTTACACCCATCAACCGATAGTTGGAGGGACCCAGGAACACTCCGTTACCAGAAGGGAGAAGCCGAGTCTCTGGCAGAGGGCAAAAGGGAAGGCTAAAAGCCAAACCTTCACCGAACAAAAGGGTCTGCAGAGCCAGCTGATCGGATGAGAGCACGTGTCCAAGAGGATGAGCGAGCATAGGAGCCAGAATGCAACAGAGCAATGCTGGGTAAAGATAACCCTAAGGACAGTATCCGTGGAGGACAAGGATGGACCAAGTCAAGAGTCTCATCCGTCCTGAGTCGAAAAGCCACAAACTGGAGGAATCTCAACAGGTTGGAGCTGATAGACAACCAGATAAAAAATACTGGGAGGACAAGGAGGGACCAAGTCAAGAGTCGTATCCGACCGGAGTCGAAAAGACACAAACTGGAGGAATCTCAACAGTTTGGGACTGATAGACAGCCATATAAAACGGAGGAGAAAAGCCCTACGCAAAAAGCAGGAAGCGAAACAAATGTGACCTAACTAAGGTAGCACAAGTGTAACGAGGGGGGTCAAATACAGGATAGTCCAATAGGACTGGTAGGACCCCCGGTCTCCATTGACGAGGTATCAACAGGGAGGGTACCCTGATGTAACATCAACCAAAAAGGTGAAAAGTAAGTGTGGGCAGGGCAAAGCACCCAACCAGGGTAGCTGGTCAGCCCAGCCCACAACCGACTGATGTCAAGGCGATAAGAGCAGCACATACCCAAAACGGTAGGAAGCTGAACCCAATATCGGGAATCGACTTGTCCAAGACTGGAGGAAGAACAGGCTGGGAAAAAAGCGCAGAACCTGTCAAAGTATCCCCAATCGAAATGGATGGAAGATAATGGCGAAACCCGAGTGAAGAGCAGGAATAAAGCTCGGGGAAACCCGCAGCCCAACAGGGGTGCCGGTGGAGATAAGGTGCCACCATTGCCATGTGCATGTGCCAGATCAAAGAAATGGCAAGTCTCAACTGTGGTGACTCTGGGTACCAACTATGGGTCCAGAGTAGAAAACCGGCAAGACCGATAAACTTGCGATAAACCAAAGAACCTATGGTAGAAACCCCAATAAAACAGTGGGGAAATCTAGAGGTGCAAGGGCCGAACAAGGGCCAAAGAAGAGAGGTATCCCGCAAAGGGGATACAAGATGGCAGGCAAATGCGAAGGGTATAAACCCGAAGGATTATACCCAGAGGTGTCAACAAAAAGTTGCACACCAAAACTGCCTGCCGCCTCCTCTGGTTGACAACCCTGGGTATACCCCAAACGGGAAAAGTACAACCAGAAAAGTGAAACCCAAACGGGAGACACAAAAGGTCTAAGTCTCACCCGGGTACAAAAACACCCAGGGAAAAAAGAGACAAAACCATAACTGGGTATGGAGAAGGTCCATGCCAGAGGTAGATCCAGAAACCAGGAAAACCAACTGACGCCCCAGAAAGTCAAGCTGGGTACCCATGCGGCTACGAGCCAGGGAGAGAAGCAGAACAAAGGAAGCACTGGCCAATGGGGGGAGCACCAACCAAAAAGACTGTGAAACCAAGTTCATCACAACTCAAGAGAGTGGAACCCCGAGGAGGAGCAATCAATGACAAAAGATGCTCACAATGCAAAAACTGCAGGGGGTAGTGTCCAAGACACAGTCAAACCCGTTAACCAACTGGGTAACAGGTAGCGGGAAGGCTCAAGTGAACCAGGCACAAGAGTGACCCAAGGATGGTAACTACCAGCCCAGGAAAAAACCCGCAAGGGTGGGTACATCCCAAGAATGGGAGCCCCAACCCAACCAAGTGTTGCTACAAACCCAGCAGTCCAACCAGTCCCCAGAAAAGACGGGAACAAAAAAGAAGGAAGGCCATCCCCGTCAGAGGTAGGCCGAGCCATGGGAATGTAGAGACAAAGGGCAGATTGCCGAACGGAGTGCAGCATTCCCTAGAGCTAGGGCGAGCCTAGCCAGAAGCGAGCCACAACAACCGATAAGGGCAACAGACCACGGAGCAGATTGCTCGAGGTGGTGTACCAATCATCCAGCAGGTACCAGACCAGCTAGGCGAACCCAAATAAGGGGTGAAAAGGAAGGAGGGGAATGCAACCCCAACCTCCCGAACACACCTCGGGGAAGCCAAACAGGAATGATGGTAAGCAGACCAGCAACCAAACTAGCTGAGTTAACTGAACTAACAGAAAAAGGGGGAAAAGGAAGGGGGGAAAAAATCCCACCCAACCTCCTGATCCCACCTCAGCCAGCTAGGAAAAGAGCTGGGCAAAAAATAAAAATGAAGAATTGTTTTGATCCAAAACAGTCTATTCAACCCACACAAAGTGGGGACAGATAGTGGAAACTGTGATTTATAAAAAAATAAATCAAACAAAAAATCAGATTATTTTAGGTGATAAGATGTAGACAGAACATAAGCAGAAGCCTGCTGTCAAAAACCATCTCAAAACGCACGTCCGTGTCCGGCGCACTGTGCCGGGGGTACGTTTCCGTCGCTCTGCCAGAGGCAAAACGAATGGCAGAAGCACGTGGGAATGTTATTGTTATCCCGGAAGTGGCGATGACACATGCGCGCGCAGCTACTTCCGGCCCCAACAAAAATAAATTACCAGAGTTGAGGGTCGAATTAGAAGGGTTTTCCTTCGATAATGACCACATCTGCCGGTCCCAGAATGATAGGACTGTAGTACTCCGCCCCTTACAACCGCTTTCATTAAGAAAACAGGGTTCTAGAGCTCGGGGATCCCGAGGAAAGAAGCGAAAATATTCGTTGCCGGCAAATCCCACCAGGGGGGGTGCCTCACCAACAAGGTGGACGCGGCCAAAACAAGAGACAAAACGACTGTTATTGTTCAATTCTTG
>PIVM01000701.1 GCA_003353945.1 Gammaproteobacteria bacterium | reverse complement strand
TCATTTAAAGTAGCAATTTGTTCTTTTATATTAACTAGTAAATTTCTTCCAAATTGTAAGAATATTGAACGCATTACTATTTGTAATTCTATTTCACTTTGTTCTCCTATTACTAATTGCCCGAGTGACATTCTAAAAACTGTATATCTTAATTTATTTTGAACATTTTGAACATTTCTTTGGGAAAAATATAATTGATTTAATAATGTTTTTTCATAAACACCTCTTACCGCAGCATGAGCAAACTTATTAGCTGGACCTCTATCAGTCTCAAATGATGGTTGATAAGGTGTTACTTTTTTCTCATCAATTAATATTGACCGTTCATCCCATAATTTTTCATATGTTCGTCCAATATGTGCGTCTTCTTGTGAATTATCAATTAGTGACTCGTTCATTATTAATATTTAATATAATTATATATAAGATTTTATATTTATATTAAATTACTATTCAGTATTATAAATATTTTAAAATTGAATTATAAACAATAATAAATAATAATTAATAATGATAATCCCGATTAGATGTTTTACATGCTCTAAAATTATTGGCAACAAATATGAAAAATATGTAAAATTAGTTGAAGAAAAAAATAAAGAGAATAAATACATTAATAATCAAGATGATACAATTGATTATTCTGATATATTTAAAAAATTAAAATTAAAAAGATACTGTTGTAGAAGAATGCTTCTTACACATACTCCATTACTAGTAACTCTTAATAAATAAATAAATATAGATTAATATAAATCAAATCTATCATCCCAATTTGGATCTTTTCCATCTGGATGTATGGCAGGGTTATTTATATACTTATTATTTATATTAGGCCCTGTCTTCTTATATTTTTCATTACTCTTTATTCTAATCTTTTCCAAATGGAAGTTTAGAATGTAATGTAATGAGTCTAAAGCATCGTCTAATTTTACTTCTGCTCTTATATCAATTGGTGTGTTATATATCATTGAATGTAAATTATTTAATGCTGATGTTTTAAATCCTTGTAATATTTCATATAATGGTATAGCATTATCTATATTTGC
>PIVM01000700.1 GCA_003353945.1 Gammaproteobacteria bacterium | reverse complement strand
ATACAAAAGGCTTTGATGCAAATGAAGCAAAAGAAACTAATTTAATTGATGTTATTAATTTTTTAGTTGAAGAAAATAACAAGAAAGATAAGGATTTAAAAAACCTTAGAATAGCTGTTACCATTAATTCAATAGCAATCATTATTCATTTAATAACAAAATATTTATAATTATGGGAAATACAGTAAAAGAATTAGAAGAGGAAAAACAGCCATTTACAGAACAAGAACAAAAGATTATGGATTTACTTGTGGAGGCTCACAATAAATTCATAGAATTAGAAACAACTCATTTAATGGAAACAACTGAATGGGTAAGTAGTTTACATAAATTACAGGATTTATTAGGTGCGAGGATTTTGCGCAGAGATTATCCTAATTTTTTCCCATCAATTTAAAACAAAAAGGCTACCATTAATTTGATAAGCCTTTTAAAAAACAGGGTTGCTGAAAACTGAATAGAGTAAGCATTAAAATTTAAAATTAAAAAACATGTCAGATTTTAGAATTAGATTACAAAATGAAACAGATGAATTATCAGATAAAATTGATAAATTAAGTAAATTTATTAAATCAGATAACTACAAATCTATTGATATTGAACAGCAAGCGTTACTGCCAATTCAATTAAAAACAATGCGAACTTATGAAGAAATTTTAAAAACAAGAATTGAATTACTGCCTTAAAATAAAACAAAAAAGGCTACCATTAAATTGATAGCCTTTTTATTATTCCTGAGCATATAGCCAAGCCTTGTATTCTTGGTTATGTTTATTATTAAACTTGTTCTTATCTGTAAAAATAAGTATGATTAAATCTATTAGCGACAAGAATAAAGGAATCCCAGTCCAAGAAAATAGAACGTAAAAAAACCCTGCTAAATTGTTGCCTAAATAAAATTTATGCGCTCCCAATCCTCCTAAGAATAGTAACAATAAAATTGCTGTGCTTTTGCTTTTCATGTTATTTAATTAAGTTTTCTTTTTTATGTGATGTGTAGTAACTGCTTTTGTAATACTCCAAATAAGGACCAGCACCCTTGACTAAAACTT
>PIVM01000699.1 GCA_003353945.1 Gammaproteobacteria bacterium | reverse complement strand
ATACCATCGAACACGGGAGACACCATGAACCTCACCGCATCAATGATCAATTACAGAAGGTATTTGAAGAGAAAAAACTTATCCGCTCACACGGTAAAAAATTATCTAAATAGGTTGAAGCACTTTTTAGTCTGGCTTCCTGTGCCAGTGGAAACGGCAGCAGCTCAGCATGTTAAACACTACCTTGACCTGCTGCTAGAGAAAAGAATGGAGCCGAAGACTATTAATGAGCATCTGGTCGCCATACGGGGTTTTTACAGCTATCTCTGCGATGAAGAAGGCATAGATGTTGAAAATCCAGCAGTCAGAGGTATGGCTTTACGCTTACCTAAACCGCTCCCAAGACACCTAAGAGAGAGTGAAATAGAGCTCTTCCTAGCTGTGATCAGGAAAAAGCGTGACCGAGCATTATTCATTGTAATGTTGCGATGTGGTCTCAGAGTTGAGGAAGCGGCTAACCTAACCCTTGATACCATAGATTATCAACGTAACCAGATCATAGTGAGAAGCGGTAAAGGATCAAAAGACAGAACGACCTATATCAGTAACGATGCTGCGGGTGCTTTGGCTTCTTATCTACGGGTACGACAACCAACAAGAGAGCAGAAGGTATTTCTGGTTGAGAAAGGCACCCATAAAGGAAAGCCTCTGTCAGTAAGAGGCATGCAGAAACGTATGGAGTATTACTCTAGTAAAAGTGGTGTGTCTGTCTCATGCCACCAACTACGCCATACCATGGCAACCCAGCTGCTCAATGCAGGTGCAGATCTGGTGACGATACAGGAGCTTCTTGGGCATTCCAAAATCGAGACTACAATGCGTTACAGTAAGCTGTCAAATATTAAGGCCCAGCATGATTACTATAAAGCAATGGATCGAATCATGTTAAAAGCGCTTAAAAAAGACTGAACAACTAATCCGCCCCATCAGGGCAAGTGGACTCCGACGAGCAATCCTGAAGGGCCCATTCTCGCAACTGGCCCTGACGGAGCTACCTTCTGAGATAAAACTTGACTTTATTGCAAATAAATAAGAAAATATGACAAGGTAACAAT
>PIVM01000698.1 GCA_003353945.1 Gammaproteobacteria bacterium | reverse complement strand
AAACGCACCGGAGCCAGCACATGCTCCAGCCAATAAGCCGCATCTGCCATCTCCTCGCCCGCCCGTTTTCCTGTTACGTTGGAGATGATGGGCATGTGTGGTTTGTGGTAGCTCACCTGCGCTGCCGCCCTCTCGAACTCAGCCAGCATCGGCGCCATCAGGGGTGAGTGGAAGGCGTGGGATACCTGTAGAGATAGGGCTCGGATCCCTCCATTTTGCAATCGCTCGGCGATGGCCTCTATAGCAGCGCCATCTCCTGAAATGACCGTGTTCTGAGGGCCGTTGATGGCAGCAATGGATACGGTGTCGGTGTGCTCGGCGACAAAAGGATGTACCTGTTCTTCGGCGGCCATAACCGCCACCATGGCCCCGCCCGCCGGCAACGCCTGCATCAGCTTTCCACGGGTGGCAATGAGCTGGAGTGCCTCTTCCAGGCTGAAAACACCAGCCACACAAGCGGCGACGTACTCGCCCACGCTGTGACCGAGCACCACGTCTGGGCGGATGCCCCATGACTGCCACAGTTCGGCCAGGGCATATTCCAAAGCAAAGAGGGCGGGTTGGGTGTAGGCTGTCTGCTTGAGTAGAGCTGTCGCTTCATTTTCGCCAAAAAGCACTTCTAACAGGGGCGTATCCAAAACCTGGTCCAGGATCTCTGCGCAGCGCTGCAAGGTACGGCGGAAGCTCGGCTGCGTCTCATAGAGCTGCTGGCTCATGCCGGCGTATTGTGAGCCTTGACCCGTGAACAACCAGGCTGTTTTCGGCACTGTTGCAGATTGGTCCCAGTAGAGACCGGCAGCAGCTTGACCCTGCGCCAGGGTCTGGAGTTGCTGTTCGAGGGCATCGGTAGTTTCGGCTGTTAAAGCAGCACGCTGAGCGAAGTGACTGCGTCCCGCCCCGGCTGTGTAACAGAGGTCGGCCAGGGAGATGTTGTCCTGTTCATGCAGGTGCTGTAGATATCGTTCGGCTAACACAGGCAGTGCTGTCTCTGTTTTGGCTGATATCGGCAACACATGCCAGGAACGCTCGGGTGGTTCTGGTTCGGATGTTGAGGA
>PIVM01000246.1 GCA_003353945.1 Gammaproteobacteria bacterium | reverse complement strand
TGCATATTTCACTCTGTTTTTGAACGATCATATGGGTGGTTGTCCCATAGTATTACAAGCCTGGCCCCTTTATTATTTACTTGATCCCATAATACAATAACGCAAGCCTGGCCCCTTTACATGAGAGCAGTACTAGCTCGACAGCCCCAAAGCTATTCCAAACAAGAAGAAGAGTAGACCGCCGATAATCTGTCCAATTAATACCTTTCGCATCGTACCTAGATCTTTAGCCAACTGATCATCCTGAACAGCAGAAATGCCTTTCCCATCGAACAAGTCATTTAGAAAGTTAAAATCCATGTACATCTCGTAAACTGAGCGATACTTTCTACCGAACAAGTCAATGCCAATATCATTTGAGCGTGCTACAGCCAAACGCCCCATCTTAGAGAACTTGAGCGCAAGAAGAACTTCAACACATATAATAAGAATAAATATTGTGAATAACATGATCTGTCCTATTGCCCTGTAACGTTATCTAATAGCCGCCTACCGCTAGTGGTATAACCACCTCCGATATTTCCCCCAAAAGCGAACGGAAAAACTATCCTTGTCCCAATGTTAAAATTCCCCTGGTAATCCCATGCACCTCGTATGCAACCAATAGCGCAAATCTCGCCACTTTGATAAAAGCCGTCAATCTGCCCAGAGCTATATACGTCACCTCTAATGAATACGCCAGCTTCTATTATCGCCCCTCTGGCATAATCAAGAGTAAGGTGCTATCGCCCTCCGCTATTCCATCTATCGTAAATATGGAGGACGTACCCCCACCCACCCCATAGACTGCCTTAGCAGTTGTACCAAACTTCAAATTCTCTTTTGTACTGTTGTAGAGATCTTCGGCAAACCCACCACCTTCACCTTGGGGGCGATTACCACACGGCCTACCAGAACAACCTCTCTTTTGTGCACTTCCCGACATAGCCTGATTAAACGCATACTGAAACGCCGCAGTCACCGCCCCATTTGCGAAGTTACCGCCAGTCAATCACAAATCACATCAGCCTTCATTTGAGCAACAACATCTTTGCTTAAATTAATATACTCTGATACATCATACGTCGAGTTCTTTCTAAACAATAAACTCAGCGTAGCTTTTGGAGAAAGGTAAGCACCACAAACAAGCTTATGTGGCTCACCCAAAAATTCTTCACAAATAGGATCTAAAATCTCAGTATTTAAATTAGGGATTATCCATACTTCATCCAAAGCATCTAAAAAATTTGTATCCGCTAGCTTTGGTAGAATTAATTTCAGGAAAAATACTTGATCTGACTTAGCTGGTTTCATTCCGTTTATATCTCGCACAAACTCTTTCACTTTTTCTTTCTTTATGTCCAATTGAATTTCTGAGTTTTCATTCTGATCATAAAAGAATTTTATTGTATCGCAGCCATCTTCAGCAAAAGCATAAGCATTCACCAACAAAAACATTAGTCCGAACTGGTGGAAAAATAACGCCATGCGTCGTAATGGAAATTGTATTCTCAACATATTCTAAAGCCCCCTATAAGCACGTTCATTCCACATAATCCAGTCAGCCATTTGTTCTGAATTTAAACCTTGTAGAGTTTGGCTATTAAGATATTGGCTTTTTGTAAAATAGCCCCCTACTCGCTGAGCTTTAGCACCATTTGAAATAAAACCTCTAATAGAGCCAGATAAACCCAAAGGGTTGCTTGTATTTACATTCGTCCATGCGTGAGTTACTTCATGAATAAACAAATCATAATTCGCACCACCAGAACAGGTCGTTAAATCAGCACATGCTGCCATTTGTTTTGGTAAATTTATTTCCGTATAAGGAGTAAACCCACCGCACTTACCTGATGCCATTGTGCAATCCATATTCAAGCTAAAATCTATTTTTATCTGATCAAGTTCAGAATCCAAAAAGCTAGGACGAGCTTTTAACGCAGCCTCCCGCTCCCCCTCTCTGAAAGCCCTCGCTTAGTCGACGTAGATTCGGACGCGTTAGCTTTTTTAGCAGCCGCACTCATCGCATAAGCAAACGCCGCAGTAACCGCCCCATTTGCAAAGATGGGTACGCCTGACATGCATCGTACTTTGCCAAGCAATTTTCCCTACTGTCATCAATCACTTAAAGAGCGTGCAGCCAGGCGCGGAGCGTAGTTTACTGTTTTTTCGCCCTAGAAGCACTTTTTGGCTTAGAAACAATTTTCGTTTAGAGAGATGCACAATGTAAAAAAACCTCGACCTGCAACAGCACTCCGAGGCTTTTAAAGTTTGCTGTTTTGCTAATTAAGCCAGCGCATCCAGCCCTTTGTGATCCACAATGTTCAACAGTTTCAACGATGGGCCATTGGGTTTTTTCTGCCCGGCTTCCCACTTCTGCACTGTGGATGGACTGATATTCAAGAACGCCGCAAACACCGCTTGGCTAGCATTGGTTTTAATACGGATGCATTTGATTTGATTTGCGGAATATTCTTCGACATGCGGTAAACACAGGGACTCAATCTCACGCATGGTGGTAACCCTCAACCCTCCCGCTTGATAAAGACCTTTGGCAGTGTCATACATCACTTCTTTAATTTCACTCATCACTGTTCACCTCAACAAGTTCTCCGGCAACGATTAAGCGTTGTAAATTCTCTTCCTTATGCTCCAGTAAATCGGCGGCTAAGGAGCGGAAGATCTGCAACTCATCGTTATCGATATTGGCTCGTTTATTTTTTGCAAAGCCATACACATAAAACGCCCTGTTAGCCACCCGGTAGGCAATGATGGTGCGCAAACCTCCGCTTTTACCGCGCCCCTGGATTGCCACCCGCTTCTTGTACACATGACCGCCGAGATCTGCTTCAACTAACCCTTGTGCCATTTCCTCAATCGCCTTCTCCAAGGCACTGTCGCTTAGCCGCTCCTTTCTGGCCCACTTGTGGAACCACTTGGTTTTGTAGATTCTCATTCAATCTCCTTAGCCTTTACAAACTATAGCACTAAGTGCAATGGTTTTAAACTTTATCATATCACTCAACTTATAACCATCTGATTTATTTTATATTTTATTTTAATGGCGGTGCCGTTGGGCGTGTTACTAAGCGGCGGTTTGCGGTTCGCTACTGGCACCGACCGTGACCCGCGTGTGACACGCCCAACGGTGCCTGTTCGGCAGTGGTGTCGGTATGGCAAGGAAAAGCGGAACGCCCTGGATGGACGCTCCGCTGTGGCAGGAACTTTACTCAATCCGGTGCATAAAGTCGGCTTTGATTCTTTTGACATAATATTGCCATTCAGGATCTAATCGATCCCATGCCTCCACCACATCACTGTAGCTATCGGGCAGAAACTCCATGCGGTTTAGCACGAAGGCTGCCGCGATACGCTCGCCTGTACTCGCTCCGGTACTACCTGTGCGTTCTAGTTGCTTTGCTACTTCAATGATTTTATCGATTTCCCAAGCCATCATTTTCTCCTTTTAGCGGCTGTTGTTTGCCCCTTTCTTTCAGCGCCGAGCGCAGACCTGTCACCAACAGTAGGCGCTTTAGGCGAGGGTGCGCAGCACCGCGAAGCGGCTTGCCCTTGATAGGTTGAGCAGAGCCTGCCCCGCGAAGCGCTTTGGGTACGGGGCTACACTGAAGGGCAAACAGCAGACACGAACTTCCAGCCCGCACAGACTGAAGCCCCCGGCGGGGGTTTGGGGGCGAGGTTTGTTTTTAAAAGCGTTTGCGCCAGCATTTGTATCTTTGCCTTTTTGCTGTTGACTTTGTCTTGGTTGGGAGCAAAAAATCTTTTCTCCCGCTACGACTCCCGACGCCAATGCGCTCTTACGGCCTTGCTGTAAACTGGCTTAAACACACTGCAGCTTTGCTTCACTGCGAACCCACACACAAAGGGCAGGCGCATTGGTGGGCGGGGGAGGAGCGGGAGAGGTGGAAGCTGCGCGGCTTGCCGCAACATTATTTGCCTGTGAACGAACACGATGTACTTCCAGGTTACCATTGAGCTCATAACACAGTGATGTCCCAGGAACTCGCCAAGTACACTGAAGCCAGAAGCCTGGCTCGGTGCGAGCATGGCGCCTTGCCTTGCGCTTTTGTTTTTTGCAAGGCATGTGACATGCGGGTTAAGTGCTCAGTCCTCGCCCTCCTCTTCTGCCGCTTCAGCAGTCAAGGCAGAGAGCAAAGCCTCTTCGCTCACGTCCTCTTCATTCTCCTCATCCTCTTTGTCGGCGGATTTCAAGAGAGTTGTCGCCTAGAGTTTATTTTTTATGCCGCCTGATTCTCTGCTGTTACATGTTTCGATTTTTTAGGGTTAAGGTGAACGTCAGCAATGTGAGACCAGCTTC
>PIVM01000697.1 GCA_003353945.1 Gammaproteobacteria bacterium | reverse complement strand
CAAGAAAACACAATAAGGGATGGTTTGGTCAAGCTTGTTGATGGGGGGAGCTGGTGGAACATCAGTTTATTTGATCAGAATGATAGGAATTGGCAGCTGAGAAGTTGATTCTTCTCAACTGTTCTGGAAAACAGGCCCGTCTGTTTTACTGTTGATGGGAGTACGCCAGCTATAAGTGATGGTGTTTGTACCAGTTCAAATACTTATGAGTACCACAGTTCCCTCAATTTCGAATGTCAGACAGGGGAGGCTGGTACGGCTGAGCCTAGAACAGTCGCAATTGCCTTTGAGTGGGAAACGGAAGAAGGTGCTCCGACCACCGAAGAGGTGCGTCAAGCAACTGTTTATTTAAATTGCACCGCTGATACGGACGATGATGGTTATGCCAATACCATTGATAATTGTCCTGCTGTGTCTAATGCGGATCAAGCGGATAATTACGGAACCTCCGCTGGTGATGCCTGTGAGGATACGGATACTGTTCTGGATATCGCAGATAACTGCCCAACCGTTTCAAACGGTGGTCAGGCCAACAATTACGGTGGTCCAGCAGGAGATGCTTGTGACGATTCTGATAGTGATACCGTAGTTGATGAGTCCGATAACTGTCCGACCACATCAAATGTTGGGCAAGAGGATGTTGATGGCGACGGTGTCGGTGATGCTTGTGATGCGACCAATGATGTCGATACCGATAACGACAGCATTTTAAATGAAGTGGATAATTGTCCCACGACCCCCAACCTGGATCAGGCCAACAATTACGGTGGCTCCGCAGGTGATGCTTGTGAAGATACTGATAATGACGGTCCGCTTGATGATGTTGATAACTGTCCAACCGCTCCCAACCCCGGTCAGGAAAATACCTATGGCGGCAGTGCGGTGGGTGATGCCTGTGACGATGTTGACAGTGATGGTGTGGTGGATGTTGATGACAACTGCCCTGATATGTATTGACCTGTCAATCGTTGGCACCAAATTGATTTTATCCGGTGGTTTTTCAAACTCTTGGGACAAAGTACGAGAAGCAATAAACGACGGTAGATCACTCTGATATTC
>PIVM01000696.1 GCA_003353945.1 Gammaproteobacteria bacterium | reverse complement strand
CAAAATAGCTAATAGTGTGTTCGTTCAAACTGTTATCACAGAACAAGGGGTTGCTTTTGACTGCCTTAAGCTCCGGCCTTCGGCCTCCACTTAAGGCAGCAAAAGAACCCGGCGTTAGCACTCAAAACAATAAAGTATGGCTAAATAGCCATACTTATGCTATTCTTATATCATGACAAACAGCAACTTTGAATGGGATGAGGCTAAAAACCTCTCCAATCAAGAGAACCATGGGGTTACCTTCCATGAAGCCCAGTATGCGTTCCTTGATAAAAACCGCGTAATTGCTGAGGATCTAGCCCATAGCCATGATGAAAAACGCTATTTTTGTTTTGGTTCAAATGAAGATAAAACTGGCATCCTTACTGTGCGCTTCACTTACAGAAATAGCCGTATCCGTATAATTGGAGCAGGCTACTGGAGAAAGGGTAAAAAGATTTATGAACAAGCAAATCCAATACACTGACGAACCAATAGGCGATATTAAGCTTATTGCTGATTTTCTGCCTTCGCCTAGCGAGCTAAAATTGAAAAATAAAAATACCAAAATAACAATCTCACTAAGCACTGAGAGCATTGAGTATTTTAAGAGTGCAGCAGAAAAAAATCACATGCAATATCAAAAAATGATACGTCAATTGCTCGATGAGTACGTTGCGCATCAAAAAAATGCTAACAAGTAGCTGCACCGGACTCCACAAACTGTCACGATTTTTGCGGAGCAAAAATACGTACCAATTTGCTCCGCAGGTGAGCTAGGCGTTCTGTGCCTAAAGAAAAAGGGTTTATCGTGAGCTGCGACAGTCAGCTTGGGTAAGGGCACAATTGAAGTCAGCAATCCACCAGAGTAGTTTTTACCACCTCTCTGGTATAGTACGAACAACATTGGGTGGTTATATTCACTCTTTGTTGGTCAACAAAAGTGAAATAAAGTAGTCTGTCAATAACTGGCAGAAAGAAATCCGTGGCATTGCACTGTTATCTATCGTGCCAAAACGATTTCAAACAAGGCTGTATTGCATGTTGTAATTCAGCCAAACAAAATGTGATATGGGTTATCGAGT
>PIVM01000695.1 GCA_003353945.1 Gammaproteobacteria bacterium | reverse complement strand
TTCATAGCTTCATCTAAATCCCATCCCTCATGGGCAGCATATTGATAGCAGACATAAACTAGATCAGCTAGTTCTTTTAAGACATGATCTAGTGGTTCGTGGTGAAAGGCTTCATGGAATTCAGACCATTCCTCATCGATCAAACTCTTCTGAGTCAAACGTCCACTCTGGGAAAAGGTCGGGGATACTTGAAAGACATTTCTGAACTCTTTCGCCTGTTGAAGTAAGGTGTTCAATTTCGTTCTGTAGGTAGTGGATTGCTTTTTCTAAATCTTCTATTTCGTTATCTTTATGCCCAGCTCTGCAGATATACTTTATTGCGTTTCCTCGGTGGAAGCCGAGTTGCTGATCGCGAATAAAATCCCAGACATTGATTGAGCCACGGGTGTAGTGGGATGGTGAGGCCATTGTTTTACTAGATTAGATACGTTATTGGATAATACGAAGCACTGCTTCTGTAATGCTAAAAATATGGTTCCTAAATCTTTCACGTCAAACCCTCCTCTCTCAAGGATGAGTTCAATCTGCCGCAACTTTAACTCTTGCTCCATCGTCAGCTCTATCAGAACTGGTGGGAGACCAGAGTATTGGTTCTCCTTTTTTGAAGTCATATTCATCAATGGTGAGGATCTTTGCAAGCCTTGCATTCATCAGAGCATGCTCCTCATCAAGGTCTTTTGCTTCAAATGCTTCAACAACAGTCTTCCAGTTATAACCGTTCTCTTCAAATAGGCTTACTGCCCGTTTGATACCGATTCCTGGTACTCCGCTGTAACCATCAGTTTGGTCACCTGCGAGTGTTTGGATGAAGTGCCAATTACGTCCTTCTTCAGGAGTCACACTCATCATCTCGGTCATGTTGTATAACTGGCCGGGAATCTGTCGCATGTCCTTATCAGGAGATACGATCACATTGCCAGGTTCCATTGTTGCATAAATACCCATCGCATCATCTGCCTCCAGTGTTGGCAGGATCTTACAAGGGTATCTACTATAGAGTTCATTAATAACTCGTCTATAGCCACACGGCTTCTTCCGATTGCGGTGACCATTATATTACTCTTC
>PIVM01000694.1 GCA_003353945.1 Gammaproteobacteria bacterium | reverse complement strand
GATCTCTTCCATTTTTTCTTCCTGTGTCATAGCTTTCCAGATACAGTTGCTGAACGTGCCTTACTCACCGACCCTTCGGGCCATCCCTCTTGCTCACATTTGAGATGCCAACGGGTCATAATCTCTACATTGTCACGGTCCGCTCCAGTCAACATAGCTCTTCCTTCCTTCGTGGTCGAAGTAAAGAGACCATAGCGGGTTTCCCTGATAACGAAAACGTCGTCGATCAATACCTCATCAGGGAGCAACTCAAATTTTCTCACTGGTGCTTCGGGTGGAGATGTGTTGGTCATAAAGTTTAGATCTACACGACTATGATAATAAAAAACCCGCCCCAGTAAACTACCGGAACGGGAAATGAAAATACAAGGAAGAATGAGAGTCAGCCACACCTCATCATTCTTCGTTGCTCAGCAACGGCACTCTTAACTAGGTTCTCTCTTAGGACCTTCGGAGATAAGAATGGTTACTGATTCGATGCCCCCGACTTCACTCCTCTCGGGCACCGACTGAGTCTATTTTACCCTGTTTTGTCGGAAAGTAAACTCGGTCAATCGTAGTAGATGTTCAATCCGGCACCCCTTGCGTCGTCCATTAGCATCTCGGCGTCACCCTGTGAAATTGTCACTTGAGATGCCGCTAAACTGTCCCACTCGTTCTGGTCAAAGTGAGTTTGAAGCCAGATCATACCTGCCGCCGTTTTAGGTACAACGAACACATACTCCCCCATACCGACAAGAAAAATGTCGTTAAAAGTCAAATTGGATAACGAGGGGAGTAACTGGTCGCTCATGGTGGGTGTGGTGGCGTCTAGTGCATCGACGCCCATGGTTGTGGATGTGTGGGTATGCATGCCATTTTCCGTGGTGCCATCCACTATGAAGATGGGGATCAGTGCAATGCTCGGCGTAAGGGTTAACGTGTCCGCTATGGTTGTGGTAATGACTGTGTCTCCGTCTCATACCGTGTGCTTCCCCTGCAAGAGGGAAAGCGGTGGCAATTACAACGGCGGCAAGAAGAGCTTTAATCTTCGTAGATGAGACACTCTGGATCGCTTGGGTGGCG
>PIVM01000094.1 GCA_003353945.1 Gammaproteobacteria bacterium | reverse complement strand
AATGCGTTGTTGAATGGAGGTAAAATCCGAATCCTCCGGCGTATCGGCAATCGCCGCGCGAATGGGATTAAGATCCACATAGGCCATACAGGCTAATAATGCGATATCATCCAGAAGCGTCTGTGATTTAAAGCGGCCTTCCCAAAAATGCCTGGTACACTGATCCTCATGATTGGCAGCACGGGCGATGTTTTCATTGAGGATTTTCATAAACCAGCTGATATTCACTAAGCGTGAACGTCACTCACCAATGATCTCGCCGGCCTTGTCAGATTCGGCTTTATTAAGAGCTTGGTTGGTAAGATGGCGATGGATTAACATCCCGCCGCTAAACAGTTGGCACCATCGAAGCGCCACTTCCCGATCTGACCAGCTGCGTTTTTCCGAAAGATTTTCGAAATAAATGAACGAGTAGCGCAAAGAAAATATTCACGGTTATCCAAGATAAACACAGTAACTCGGAAAGTCTGGCCTTTAATTCGAAGTGATGCACAATAAAGCAGGGAGGGTGTGGTATGTTTTGAGTGTATTCGCTAATGCTTTGATATAATGGGTTATCTTGTTAATTTATTTATTGAAAACTACTTGGATCTAGTGGGCGTATCAGCTAGTGGTAGCAGTTACTGCTTATTTCTTTTAATGCTCAGGTTGAGATCGACTTTGTAGATATATGAATTTGTAGACATTTGCAGGATATTGGAACATCCTCCGCGGCATCTGTGAGAATGATTGGAGTATATTTGTGGCATTAAAACCGACAATCTATAAATCGAGAATTGCATTGGCTGATCTGAATAGGAATTATTATGACACGTTAAATTTGACGATTGCTCAACATCCTTCTGAAACGATTGAGCGAATGATGGTGCGTGTGCTGGTTTATTGTATTAATGCTGAAGAGCGCCTGACGTTTACAAGAGGGCTTAGTTCTGTGGAGGAGCCTGATATTTGGACGCGAACATTAAATGATGAAATATCCTTATGGATTGATGTGGGTGAGCCAGCCGTTGATAGAATAAAAAAGGCTGCTCGAGTTGCGCGGACCGTTAAAGTTTACAGCTTCAATTCAAAATCAGATGTCTGGTGGGGGCAGGGGCATGCAAAGTTCAAAGAGCTGAAAGCATCTGTTTTCCAGTTTCAGTGGGCTAGCATACAAGCATTGGCAACACTGTTGCAGCGCAATATGGATCTCTCTGTCACGATTACAGGTGATTCTGCTTATGTGACATCTGACCTGGGAGACTGCGAAGTGTCTTGGGCAATATTGCAAACTGCGGGGATAGTTCCATAGATGTCAAAGATAGAATTTTCGAAAGGCGAAAAAGAAGTCATTGTTCGCAAGATTAAGCTCTATTTTTTTAATGAGTTGGAGCATGATGTAGGCCAGTTTGATGCGGGGATTCTTCTGGGTTTTTTTCCGAAGAGATTGGGCCTTATTATTACAATCGTGTTTTGTATGATGCGCGGTCTGTTATAGAAAAATAGATTTTCCGAAGCTGCAGACGCAAGGTTTAAAAAATAATATAGGCCATAACCCTTGTTGCAGTTGAAATGTCGGGCTATAGTTTAATTACGATCACAGATAAAGGCAACCGTACACGAAAGTGTTCGGACGCAAAGTTACCGGCCTAAGGAGTTTAGCTCTAAGGCAGCGGGATTACCTGAGTGAATGTTATGAAGAAGTGCTTTCTTGATTTTCCTTCCTTTTCCTGCTCTGGGATCTGTATTTGTTTTATTGTTTTTTTTTGAAGCGATTGCTTTGTTCTTCTGATTTGTTTACTGCGTTCAATAAGGAATTAGAGGGCAAATGTAATCATTGCAAATTGTGACATGTAAAAAGATAAAGAATAGGGTGGGGTAGTTATGTCGCATATAAAAGAAGAGAGCTCTAGACAAGAAAGTAATATGCATGTCTTTATTTTGGTAATGCTTGCTTTGATGGCTGCATGCGTTATCTGTGGATGCATTTTTACTGCATTTCAAAAACCCGATACTGGCTTTGCGGTTATAATGGGCGGAGGAGCGTGTTATCTGGGGGCCGTTATTGCTGCTTTTATGGCACCAAAACGTGCGAGTGGAAAAGAGCAGCTTGTAAAAGCAGAAATTTGAAGTAAGGGCCTTTAAAGGCTGAGCAGCTCATTTTGTTGTGACAATGCTAGGTGCTCAGATGGGTTGTGTGATTTTATCAAGCAATGCTGAACGTATTAATATGATCTGTTAATGGGTTAGTTTTTCGGGCAATAAAAAGGCTCTAAAAAGAGCCTTTTTATTGCTTGTTTTCTTATACTCTGCGGCGAGCTAATCCTAGACCGAGAAGGCCAATACCAAAGAGTGTGAGTAAGGCGGGCTCTGGGATAGCGATTGCTTGGATGCCGACTACCATGTCATCGTGGTTGTCGTCAGGGCCTGCGCCCGAGTCGTCAAACATTACGATTGCATCATAAAATGCACCGCCGTAAGTAATGTCAAGGATTGTAGCAAAAGACGGCACAGCATAGCCGCCGTCTCCCATTTCGTCATCAACGACACCGTCAACCCAATCGTTTGATACGTTTTCGCCATTTGCGATACTGCCTGAATTCCCGGCATTTGCATGGAATGTAAAATCCAACAATGAGCCAGCTTCAGCGGTGCCTCCAATTGTGTTGCCAGCGCTTCCTTCGTTGTTGTTCAGCATGCCATTAGCAGTATCGAAAGTATTATCGTAGTGTGCATCTGCATTGAGGAAAGTGTAAGTTAAACTAACATCGGAATCGCCGGCAAGTACATTCCCGCCAATATTATATTGTTTTTTATTGTCTATGTACGGACTGTAGAAAAAGTCATTATCATCGGATATAGGTTCATCATTTCCACCTTTAACTGTGAGAAGGCTTGCATTAACGCTGAGTGAGGTTGCCGTAATGACTGAAGCTGCAATAAATTGAATGTGTTTCATGTTCATTATTCCCGATTTTAGCTCAGTATCCCGTTGCTTGATACTAAGATTTTTACTAAAAATTGGCAGGTATTAGTTACTTTATCACGTTATGTTGCATTTATTAATAACGCTGCAATTGATGTGCCAACAAAGAATTTGCACGCATTAACAATTAGTTGGAAATGTGTCGTCTTGTTTGGATTTTTGCTGCTGTATAAAATATCGACAGCGGTAAATATTGTAGCTTGAGCAAGGAGTTTGGATAAAAGAGTTGTTTTGTGCTGTGAAGTTGAAAATAGATAGTAAAATCAATGGTATGTGCATATGGTATCATCGTATGTGCTAAATAACACGTATTGTATGGGTATTGCAGAAAATGTGGGGATGTAAGAAAACTCGACAGAAAGGATATCGATGACAATATGTTGGCTGGATATAAGAAAATAATACTAGGGTTGGCAGGCAGGTCATTCTTTCTGGTGATGATGTGATTTCAGAGCTAGATTGCATAATCCCCACATTGAATAATATCTTAGCCTGTCAGCAGCTCCCTTAGTCCCTTTCTAATTTCTGATGTTTTTTTGAGGTAACTGACCCAGCTCAACTATTTATTAGGCAATCCGTCTTAGTATGCGCTGTTAGTGTCCGCAAAAAAAAGGACGCTTGCCGCCGACTGCGATAAGATGGATATTCCTACAGGGTTGTTTTACATAGGGTTTTACGTTTTGATGTAAGAAAAGAGAAGGATACTCTGCACCTACTGGCAATCAATGATAATCGAGTACCGCCAACCTTATTAATATTTCCGGAGTGTCGCCAGATTGTTTCAAGCTTTAACAACAAACACAATCCTTATAATACATGCCGCCGTGCCTTTTGCTATAGCATTTGAGAATCACAAATAATCTGCCCGTGTAGTTTATCTGTCGGAGTGCGGGGGGAGGTTTACAGGCAATATTGAAAATATGTTTACTCTATTTTCAGAGATATGCACTGTAAGTACGTGAATCCTTCTCATTTGGAATTCTATCCCAGGAACTGAAATACATGAACAACATCCCTATAACGGAAACTCGTCAACAAATCGAAGCGCTTCAGGGGCTTTTGGGTACAGTTCCACAACAACATGAAGCGTGGGAGCAAACCCTAGAGGCCATTGAATCGCGATTAAAAGAAGATGTGACGCGTTTAGCGGTTATCGGTACTATCAAATCAGGAAAGTCATCACTAACCAATGCTCTTCTTCAAGCTGATTTATTAAGGCGGGGAGCTGGTATCTTAACTGCAGTTATCACCAGAATTCGTTACGGCAGCCGATTACGAGCTAAGATTCGCTTTAAATCCTGGAGCAGTGTTCATGAAGAAATTCAAAACGCCTTCGTTCTCTTATCACAAGCCATTGATGCTTCTTCTGAGCGGACTTTGGATTTAAGAAAAAAAGCAGACCGCTCTTTTTTAAAAATATTTTTAGATGAGCATCCCTTCCGTTTTGAAAAAAATTATAATTCCTTAAATCAGGAGCGAATTTTACTAGAGTCCTTTCTTGACGGATATGACTCTATTGCAGAGTACATGGAAGACACGGAAGCCGTCCTTTTATTGGTGGGAAATGAGCTTACAATGCACCAAGATTTTGTCAGTAAAGAAAAATATGCCGTCTACATGCAAGATATTATGTTAGAGGTTCCTACTTTACTGAATGAAAAATTAGAGATTGCAGATTGTCAGGGATCTGATTCCCCCAATCCAAATCACTTTGCAAAAGTCCAGGGGTATTTGGCGGAATGCTCTTTTGTACTTTATGTTATCAGCTCTAGAACAGGCGTTCGACAAGCGGATTTGATTGTGTTGAGAACCTTGCAACAATTAGGGTTGCTCCATAATACTATTTTTGTCAGCAATCTGGATTTGACGGAACACGAGGATCTTGAGGATGCCGAAAGAGTTTTGGGGCAATTGCAGGTGGATTTGTCTCAATGGGTTTCTCAGCCAAAAGTCTTTGCCGTTTCGGCGCTCTACCAGTTGTTTGACGACTTGGATTCTCAAAGAACACCTCGTATGGATGCCCAGATCCGGTTGTGGCAAAGTGTTCCTTCATTGGTGGAATATCATCAAGAGCAATGGAGCAGTTTACAGAATCATTTGAGCGAGCAAACCCATGGCGCAGCATCAGAGAATTTGTTTCAGGGGGAGTGCGCTCACTGGCATTATTTGGCACAAAGGATTCAGTCATTTATCGAAAATACAAGAGCGATTTGTAGCAGAAGCTATGAAGAGCGGAAGCAAATTGAAGCAAAATTGGAGATGCGTTCTCAGGAATTAGAAAAATCCATCAAGTCGTTTCAGAGATCTTTAGACGGTATTCTTGATCAGCTTAGGCTGTCAGTGAGTGATGATGTCAATGTTTTGTTTGATCCCAACGAAAATACGGTTGTCCCTCGCATTTACCTTTTTATTGAAAATTATGAATTACCTTCAGATTTTTTCAAGGGCGAAGAATCGCTTAATGCTCAAATAGTTATATTTTATAAGAATTTACAAAGTCAGTTACTTCGCTTTGTGACTGATGAATTGAATGCAACCTTGATCAGTCAATTGAAAACGCTTCAAGAGCAGTATTTAGAAATTATGCAACAAACCTGCTCTCCATTTTTCAAATTACTGGATGAGACACTTTCTGCCACTTCAGAGCTGACAGAAACTGCAGAAACGCTTGCGCCTTCATTTCAAGCGTTGCGTTTTCCCGAAATTGCCTTTGTTGCTTTTTCCTCTTCACTAGATTGTAGCGCGAGCGAAAAAGCAAAAAGTTTTTATTTGCTTGGAAAGTATATTATTCGAGAAAAAATAACCCAACTGAAAACAAAAAAAAGGGGAAAGGTAGAATACCATCGCCATTTTTGGGAGGAAGGGCTGGATCAGCTGAAAAAAGATGCCATTGAAAGTTTGGATTTTGACATCCTGAATTATCGAGAAAATATCAAATATCAATACCTCTACAAAGGCTTGCAGGTGTTAACAGAAGACATTCAAAAAGAATTCATATTGAAAGTAGATAGCACCGTTGTCGATTACACTGCTCTTCACAAGGATTTGGGTGTTGATTCTGATGGACTGGGCGCCTTGCCAGAACTCCTATTGCCTGAATTGGATGAGTTAAGTCTACGATTGAAAGAACTGCAATCTCAAGTACCCAGCAGCATTAGTGCGGAATGATAATGAAATGATAACGGGATCAAAAAGGCGTTTGGCAGCCTGTTTTTTGCTTTTCTGGTAAAGATGGTGCCAGATAGAGACTTACTTAAATGTGCGGCTCCAAAGGACTAGTGTTCTTGCGCATATAGTATCTCTTTCTTATTCGGCAGCTGATTTAGTTGCCAGTGCTCAATCGACCAGTTTAACAGTTCGCTGCTGGTTCGCCGTAGCGATATTGGTGGCAAAGGTTGGTTAAGTTGCTGCAATGCAGATAACAGGTTCTTGCAGACATCTGCTTCAACTAAAGCGGGTGCCAGTCGCTGTTTGCTAAGTTTTTCCTTGTTACTGTCCACCAGTACGGGGATATGGGTGTATTGAGGTGTGTCGTAGCCCAGTAGCTGCTGCAAGTAAATTTGTTTGCTGGTCGAATCAAGTAGATCGGCACCACGAACCACATGGGTTATCTGTTGATAGTCATCATCGACTGCGGTTGCAAGCTGATAGGCATACAGGCCATCTTTACGTTTAAGAATAAAATCACCCTGCGTAATCGAAAGACGACTGTGCTGCTTGCCTTGAATAAGATCCTGGAATTGAATATGTCGCTTATCTACTTTGATACGCAGCGCAGCGGCTTCTTCCGGGGGCTCTGTTCGTTCACGGCAATAACCGGGGTAGACTGGACCATGGCTGGATAACTGACGGCGCGAACAGGTGCAGAGGTAGAGTTGGTGCTGCTTGTTTAATTCATTGAGTGCGAAGTCGTAGGCGTAGTGGCGATGACTTTGATAGAGGACGTCATCATCCCAATGCATGCCATGAGAGTGCAGTGATTTGAGTATTATTTGGCTTGCACCGCCTTGTTCTCTGGGTGGATCGATATCGTCCACCCTGAGTAGCCATTTGCCTCGATTGAATTTTGCATCCAGATAACTGGCCAATGCGGCCACCAATGAGCCCATATGTAGTGGGCCGGTTGGTGAAGGCGCAAAGCGACCGATATAGCTGCTTGCCGATCGATTCATGGACGAGTCAATAATCTATAAGGAAGAGATACCCCTTGCAGAGGTATCTGGATGCGCGTCAACCGCGCTCCTGCTTTTCCTTGATTTCATCCAGTGTCTTGCAGTCAATGCATAGAGTGGCAGTGGGTCTTGCTTCTAGCCGCTTGATGCCTATTTCCACGCCACATGAATCGCAATAGCCGTAGTCGTCGTTATCAATTAATTCCAGAGTGCTTTCAATTTTCTTAATCAGCTTGCGTTCACGATCACGGGTGCGAAGCTCCAGACTGAATTCTTCCTCCTGAGTCGCACGATCAGCAGGATCGGGAAAATTGGCTGCTTCGTCTTTCATATGGCTGACCGTGCGATCGACTTCTTCCATTAGCTCTGCTTTCCAGGCGCCCAGTATCGCCCGAAAGTGATCCTTTTGTCGGTCATTCATATACTCTTCGCCCTTTTTGGGTTTATAGGGGACGAAGTTCTTAAACTGTGTCGTTGACTTATTTGCTTTTTTTGGCATTAGCTAAGCCTCATTTATTAAACTGTCCTTGGTTTACCCCACGGAATACTGCTGAACAGCTCCTCTTGTATGACCTTTTAGTGTAGACCATGCAGAAAGCGGGCGCACACGCTACCAGATAACAATCCATTCCGCCAGTTTTTTGAAGGATGACGAGATAACTGCATAAAAAAGATTTTTAATATGCAGTTATGGCTGCAATGGGTTTTGCTGGTTATTCTATTTAGCCAAATATACCGTATCTCCTTCAATTCTAATGGGGATTACTTGTAGGTATTGCCCCAGGCAGGGTCCAGCTATGCATTCTCCCGTGTCGCATAAAAATTGAGCGCCATGAGTGCTGCATTGAATAAATTGTCCACTGATATCCATAAACTGATCGGGCATCCAATCCAGTTCTACGCCGGTGTGAGGGCAGCTGTTGAGGTAAGCGTATAGTTTGCCCTGTTTATTGACTAGGAAGATGCTGTGCTCCTCCAGGCAAAATCCCTTGGATTCACCCTCTGGAATATCTGTTATGCGGCAGAGTTTCAACGTGATTACCTGGTACAGTCGATCTTTGCTTTTGATAATTGATTCATAGTATTGACATTTTGCCTGTATATTTCCGTAATAAGGACGTTCATTTTATGCGATCCCCATAATTTTTCGACTATATTTAAATAGTTACGCGGTGAAGTGTGATGAACTGCCGGTAACTGCGTTTTAATATATTGTGACAAACGGTAAAAAACATTGGCGTTGGATGAATTTGCAGGGCAAGTATTGATTATGGGGCATCAGCCGAAGGCGTGCTCTGTGATTGATATTGGCAGGCAGGGTTTTGTTGTTGTCGCGCAAGAACGGTTAGGCGATTTGCGCCAAAATGATGTTGCGCCGTTGTTGACGGGAGATCGTGTTGATGTCGTGCTGTCAATGCCGGACAAATCGTCACTGCGAATTTCTGCCAATGTTGATGCGGTTGTTGGTAATAAACTGCAATTGGTTTATCAGCAGCAAAATGATCTCAGTGTAAGGCGCTTATTGAAATTTGCCAAAGGAGATCGTCAAACACGCCGTGGTGGAAGTCGAACGGCTGTTTTAGACGATATACGACATGTTACCAATCGATCATTGCGACGATCGATAGATGCAGTTGCTTCTCATGTGGATGAAACCTTGTTTAGTATGGCGAAGGCTTGTACGTCCAATCAAGAGCAGCAGAATTGTTTTGATGCGTTAAGTCAGTTACATGCTTCTCGAAAAAAAATAGTGGAGGAGTTTGTCAGTAGCATACTGGAGAAGTTCAATTTCGAGGATGTCATGTCTACTCCACCATCTGAGCATGATACAAAGTTAAGCTATCAAGATTTATCAGTTGTTGATAAGTCGACTTATGAAGATTGGTTGGCGGTTAATAGTGTTGTTGACCGGATTAAGGCGCGTTACCAAGAATCCCTTTCCTATCTGCAGAAACGCTATTCATTACTGCAGGAATCGGTTGTTCCTGAGGATGAGTTGCCTTTTGGAATCACGCAGTTGTGCCGTGCTTTTCATGGAGCGGTGTCAAGCATGATGATTGACAGGGCTTTGAAACCAGTACTTTATCAGTGTTTTGAAGAAAAAATAGAAACGGGACTCGAAGGCCTTTACAGCGATATCAATAATTGCTTCCGGGATCATGGCATCCTGACTGACCTTGAAGATCTCAGTGCAGATGCAAACAAAATCACCAATAGTGAAAAAAAACGAGCAGCAGATGTCATAGTTACCCAAGATGAGCCTCACTCCGAGAAGAATGTTTTGAATTTCGCGAGCGCCAGTGACCAAGGTCCGGCTTCTGGCGATGAAGCAGTTAAATTATACAGCGCTGTGAAAAACTTGATGTCACTTCGGCGTCAAAGCCAGCAATTGATGAGTGCCCCGGTTGCAACATCAAATGTTAGCAGTATTCAGCAGCCAATGTTGATGGAACAGGATCTAATAGACGTATTGTCCAATCAGGCAGTTGAAACAGAGGCAATGCATGCAGTTGCGGCTGGCATTCCCTTAGTAAATTGGATAACTGCACACAGTCGAATGGAGGGTTCGCCCAGCAAACTTAACGTGGAGCTTGAGGAGCAGGTTGATTTAGTAGCGTCGATTTTTGAGAACATTATCAAGGAGTGTGAAGTGTCGGACACCGCTTCACCCCTGATCAAGCAATTAGAAGTGCCCTATCTTAAGATGGTGTTAAGTGATAAGGAGTTTTTGGAAGATCATGTGCATCCAGCACGGCAACTGTTAAATCAATTGGCAGAGTGGAGTAGCTATTCAGACATATCCCCGCGAATCGTTGAGAGTAGGTTAGAAAACATATCGAAAAAGTTGACCAAACAGGCAATCCCTGGAAGGGAGCTGTTTGAGCAGATATTGCAAGAAGTCAATACGTTGATTAGTAATCAACAGAGTGCTCATACGCGCAATGCGCAACGAATTGCGCGCAGCTATGATGGACAGGAAAAACTTGAAAACGCCCATGCGGCGGTCAAAGAAGCGTTGAGCAAACGTTTGTTAGGAAGGCGTGTTCCGACAATAATGTTGTCGCTGCTTGATGCCGGATGGCGTGATTTATTGATACAAACCTATTTTAAAACAGGTCAAAACAGTCGAGAGTGGAGTGAAGCTCTGTCAGTAATCGATCAGCTGCTCGATTGGTTGGACGAGGACAGTGAGCGGGGTGAGGACAATCCACTGCTTGATCGGGCAATAGAGGCTGAGTCATTTATCGATTTGATTGGACGGGAGCTGGACGCAGCATTTCCTGGTCAGTACAAACATGTTTCCATTGTTAAGGAACTTCGTCACTTGCTATGCCGTGATTTCGTTGATTACCACTCTCTTGAAATTGTCGAACTAAATCCAAAAGATAATTGGTATGGCATTGAGTTGGCGAAAGTCAAACATTCACGAAATAAGGAAAAGGATAAAAACCTGCATAGGTGGTATGTACGTGCTGGTGAACTGGAGGTGGGGGATTGGCTGGGTAATGTCAGTTCGGGTGACCGTCATGATGAGATGTTGCTGGCATGGCGAAGCCAGGACGGAAAACAATTTGCATTTGTAAATCGCCAAGGCCAAAAAGTTGCTGACTTGATGCTATGGGAGCTGGCGGAAAAAATGAAGCAAGGTTGGCAGCAGCTGGACAAAAGCAAAGAATGGAAACCAGTTGACCGTAGTCTCTACGGTGTATTACAGAAAGTCTATGATGAGCTGGACTATCATCGTTGCCATGATGAGTTAACCGGATTGATTAATCGTAAAGAATTTGAAAATGTAATTAATCGAACATTATATGTGGCCAAACGTGGAGACACGCAACATGTGTTGTTCAATGTCAATATTGATCAATTTAATGTGGTTAACGATTATTGTGGAGTTGTGGCTGGTGATCAGTGTTTGAAAGAAATTAGTCGCATGCTGCAAAGCGAGTTGCCAAAGAATGCTGTAATGGCGCGATTTGGAGGGAATGAATTTGCAGTGATGCTGGAGAGTTGCAATGGTAAAAAAGGTTTTGATATTGCCGAAAAGATAAGACAGACCACGCAGAATTACCGCTTTGACTGGCAGGGAAAGAACTTCAGTTTTACGGCCAGCATTGGCATGGTGGTGATGGATCAGTTCAGCGAAAGTTTTGTTAATTTGTTTAAAGATATCAATTCGGCCTGCAACCTGGCTAAAGAAGAGGGACGTAATCGAATCATCTGGTCCAAGGGCGTCGATGACAAGCGGCGTAAACGTGATGATGTCCTTGAGTGGGTGGCACGTATAAATCGAGCGCTTGATGAAGATCGTTTAGCGCTTCGCTGCCAAAAGATTCAACCGTTAAATAGTGCAGATGATGCTAGGCCGCATTACGAAATACTATTGAGTGTACAGGAGGATAACAAGGATGTTCTGGTGCCGCCGGACAAGTTTATTGAAGCGGCTGAGCGTTATAATCGTATGCAAGATGTTGATAGATGGGTTGTATGTAATACTCTGAACTGGATGGCTTCCAATCCTGACAAGCTCAATGAGATGCATTCCATATCAGTTAATCTTTCTGGCAATACGATGAATGATGAATATTTTCTGGATTTTTTGAATGAGCAGTTTGCCCGGTTTCCCGAGGCACCTGAAAGATTGTGTTTTGAAGTAACTGAAACAGCTACCATTGCAAACTTGTCCAAGGCAGCGGACTTTATCACTGAGGTTAAAAAGCTGGGTTGCAAATTCGCGCTTGATGATTTTGGTACTGGCATGTCATCTTATGAATATCTCAAACGTTTGCCTGTTGATTATTTGAAAATCGACGGTGTTTTTATAAAGGATATTACAAACAGCCCCTTCGATTTTGCTGTTGTGAAGTCAATTAACGAAATCGGACAATTCATGGGCAAGAAGACCATTGCGGAGTATGTCGAGGATACGGAGATTCTTGAGCTGCTACAGGAAATTGGTGTTGACTACGCTCAGGGGTATGGTGTTGAAAAACCTCGCTTGTTATCTGAAATCTAATATGATTAGTGTGTGGCGGTGGGATTTTCAGCAGGGATTAGGAGCCTGTCCGAGAATAGAAAACCTGCTGCGGAAATCTCATTTCGGCCAGATTTCTCGATAAAAATCGTTAAATATACCCAATATTCGCCTCTTTTTATCGAAAAATCTGATTCAAAATGAGCTTCCCTCGCTACGGTTCCTATTCTCGGACAGGCTCCTAGTGTAAACTCTGCTTTGATCGAATAGACAGCCGTGATGTAGCCTTCTGTGACAGACAAACCACGTCAGAAACGAAACCTCAACCGCGAACGCATCCTAGATGCTGCGATGCAAATTGGGCATCGCGAGGGCGTGGCTTGCATTACGATTCGCAAATTGGCCCAAGACCTTGGTGTAACGCCAATGGCCATTTATCGTCACTACAAGGATAAAAGTGAACTGCTCAGTGCATTGTTGGATGCCTATATATTAGAGGCTGACGTAGCAGGTCACGATAAACAGGATTGGCAGGAATGGGCGCTGGAGACCTGTTGGCGGATGTATCAGGCAATTGGTACTCACTCTGATTTTTTGCCGCTTCTAGCAAATACTCGAATTTTAGGGAAAGCTGCCTGGGATGTGGTACAGCAATTTCTTGATACCTTGCAATCAGCAGGCCTGGAGGAGCAAGAGGCCAGGAAGCTGTTTCAGGCTTTGGTTAACTATTTGATTGGTGCTGCCACTACCCGACAGATAATTGTTGATGATGAAAATGCAGACGAAGAGAAAGAGCTGAGAGAAGGCTTAGCCCATATACTGCAAGCGATGTCGATGTAGCAGAATCCTTGCGCCTGCTATTGAACTGCGTATTTACCCGTGAGTGGCACAAACCGTACGCTGATGGTTGGAAAGGTTTCAATGTGTTGCGTGGATATTTTGTGAACCACCGTTAGCTCCTGATGATAAAACGCCGTGTCAAGCGGGATGATCATTCTGCCACCAACAATAAGCTGCTCAACCAGAGGCTGGGGAATATGCTGGCAGGCAGCAGTAACAACAATTGCGTCAAAGGGAGCATATTCTGGCCAGCCCTGGTAGCCATCAGAGACCCGGCATTGGATGTTACTAATATGTAGCTGATCGAAGTGTTGACGTGCTTGCAGAGATAGTTCAGGTATGACTTCCAGGCTATAGACTTGGGCGGTTAGCTCAGACAAGATTGCCGTTTGGTAACCGCATCCAGTCCCAACTTCCAGTACGCACTGGTTTTTATTTGGCTGAATCAAGTCTGACATCAACGCTACGATATATGGTTGAGAGATGGTCTGCTGGTAGCCTATCGGTAACGGGCCGTTGCGGTAGGCCCACTTCTTTTGACTTTCCGGCACAAAAAGGTCGCGTGGTATCTTTTGCATTACATCCATGACCTGCTCAGATAAAACGCTGCGGCCGATTTCTCTTGCCGTTTCGGTGACAGTGTTGCGAATATCTCTCAGCATGCTTTCTATGCATTCCATGTTGTGCTCCTGACTTTTTCTGGATTCCTTTTTCGATAACTGTCAGCATTTCCTGAATTTCACAAGCTGGTGTTATGCCAATTAGTTGTAAGGTGAATAGGGGGCATTCAGATGTAAAATTCGTGTAAGTATCACCCAAAGTGGAGTAATGAACAATGGTAGCTTATATTACGCATGAGCTCTTTTTGCGTCATGAAATGGGGATCAATCATCCGGAATGCCCGGATCGTCTGCGTATGATCCAGCAAGAGCTAAAGCAGGTTGGATTATGGCGTCAACTGAATCACTACGCGGCTAAGCGAGCACATGATAAGCAGATACTACTGGCGCATGGAGCATCGCTTCTGGCGCATTTGCATTCGCTTGAGCCTCTGGGCAATTATGCGGAAGTTGATCCTGACACACTGATGAATCGCCATAGTTTGAATGCGGCCTATCATGCGGCTGGTGCTGGCGTACAGGCAGTCGAGTTGATATCTAGAGGGTATGAGCAGAAAGTGTTTTGTGCTGTCCGACCTCCCGGGCATCACGCGGAAAACAACAAGGCAATGGGGTTTTGCTTTTTCAATAATATTGCAATTGCGGCCCTTTATGCCTTGCAGATTTCTTTGGTAGAGCGGATAGCGATATTGGATTTTGATGTTCATCACGGCAACGGGACGGTGGATATTTTCAAAGATGATTCACGGGTTTTGGTTTGTTCGAGCTTTCAACATCCATTTTATCCAAATCGCTATACAGATATTCAGCGGGACAATATTGTGCTTACGCCTCTTTTTTCTGGTTGTGACGGTGACTATTTTCGCCAAGCAGTTAGCCGCGATTGGTTGCCTGCCCTGAAGGTACATCGACCGCAACTGTTGTTGATTTCCGCAGGATTTGATGCTCATAAAGAGGATCCATTGGGGGGGTTATTGCTGGAAGATGATGATTTTTATTGGCTGGGGAAGCTTGTTGCGCAACAGGCTGGGATTTATAGTCAAGGGCATTTGATTGCTTTTCTAGAAGGAGGGTATCATCTGTCAGCGCTGTCGCGCTGCGTGGTACGGTTTATTTCCGGCTTGTCAGATTTTGTATAGAAAATCGGGGCCGCCTGGGGTCGCAGCTACGCTTGATATAAAGCGTAGCAATAAAAACACCAGAACTTTTGGCCTGATTGGAATATGCGTTGTCAGAACGCATCGCCTTCTGTAATGAGAGTCAGATTTGGCGTTTTGTCAGGTACCCGTTTTCTGGAAACTTTGTATGCGAGTTTCCGCATTCATCAATAAGTCATCTTTCAGCTTGCCATCAAGATCATTCCAATGGGTGTCCAATAACGCACCCTGTAATGCATAAAGCAGAACTTTCGAGACGCGAAAACCGCGAGATTTAACTTTAACGTATGCGTCAACTGCGCCAGAGTTCTCAAGATCAGCATAGCTGTGTATACCAATCGCATGAAGCCAGTTAACAGAGGTGTTACCCAGATTTTTTAGTTCGAGGAGGTCGCTTTTCATAGTTCCTTTGCTATCCATTCCGTGTTGGCGATAAAAGCGTGCACAAATGTTATAGTGCTCTCTCCTCTACTATAATACAAGCTATAGATTTTACTTAATAAAATACTTAAATTTTTTAAAAAAGATTTAAGTATTGAAGTAGAGTGGCTGAAAAAGAGAGGTAAAGGAGAATTTTGTGTGGATCCGTCACTGCTATTACAGTTGACAGGGCAAAGCAGCGAACATATTGCTGATACCTATAACAACCGCATTGCGAAACCTATACATAAAGGGGTGGTCGATGCCTTTCTTGCTCTTCAGGCCGATGCGAGCAGCGAGGGTTATGATCTGCAGATAGCCAGCGGATTCCGTGATTTTCATCGGCAGATGGAGATTTGGAATGCCAAGGCGGAAGGGAGAAGAGCCCTGCTGGATGCTGATGGTCAGTCAATTGAAAACGTACCGACTGACCCGCTGATTAAAGCAAAGCTTATTATGCGCTGGTCTGCTTTGCCTGGTGCGTCACGTCATCATTGGGGGACTGATATCGATATATTTGATGCTGCTGCAGTTGATCAGTATTATGAATTGAAGTTGACGCCGCAGGAGGTTGAGCCAGGGGGAGTTTTTGCTTCACTGCACCAGTGGCTCGATATTCGGATTGCGTGTGGTGAAGCCTATGGATTTTATCGTCCCTATAATCAGGATCGAGGAGGTATCGCCCCGGAGCGGTGGCATTTAAGTTATGCTCCTCAAGCAAAGCAGTATGAACGCTTATTGACGCCGATGGTACTTAGTTCTGTTTTGGTCGAGAGTGAGTTGGGGTTAAAACAGTGTGTTATCGAGCATATTGATGCGCTCTATTATCGCTTCATTGCATTACCGGAGCTGGATTAGTCGGGTTGGTGATTTTCCCCTCTTATTTCATTGTAAAATGGTTTGTTTTGCTAGAGTGGCTGGCCGCCCTTTGTTTAACGGTGCCATTGCTGGATTGTTAGACAAAGAAAGATAGGGGGTAATGTATGACAAGCAAGCTATGGAAAATAATCCATAAAGAAGTCAGTACGATGGCTGCAAACGAGCCTGTGCTAGCTAGTTTTTTCCATGCCACAGTATTGAATCATGTGGACTTGGCTTCTGCTATCAGTTTTCATTTGGCGAACAAGTTGGATAGCAATGCGCTGCCTGCCATGTTGATCCGAGAAGTTTTTGAAGAGGCTATGCTTGCGGACAAAGGCATAATACAAGCTGTTGCTGAAGATATTCTAGCGGTACAAGAACGTGATCCGGCTTGTGATCTGTTTGCAACGCCTCTACTGTATTTCAAGGGGTTTCACGCGATTCAATGTCAGCGGATATCTCATTGGTTATGGTGTCAGGGTAGACAAAGTCTTGCGAGCTATCTACAAAACCAGATATCCACTCTCTTCGATGTTGATATTCATCCTGGAGCGAAAATCGGTCGAGGTGTCATGATTGATCATGCAACAGGTGTTGTCATGGGAGAAACGGTTGTTGTTGGTAATAACGTTTCTATTTTGCATGCAGTTACATTGGGGGGGAGTGGTGTTAGCAAGGGAGATCGTCATCCGAAAATCGGAGATGGCGTTCTTATTAGTGCAGGCGCCAAGATACTGGGTGATATCAAAGTGGGTGAGGGGGCAAAGGTGGCCGCAGGAAGCCTCGTATTGCAGGATGTGGCACCGCATACGACAGTGGCAGGTGTGCCAGCCAGGGTTGTAGGGCGGCCTTCAAGCGAGCAGCCGGCTCTAGATATGAATCATGAATTCAATAATAACGATGAATAAAAACCAGAGATTAACGATAGTTATATGTCTTAAAAGGAGCCAGATTGCTCTGTCAGCAGAAAAATTAGTGTTTTCATGACCGGTTATTCCAAAAAGAGGCAAAAATAATTTGCTCCGGTGCAATTGTCTTTTATACTACGCAGGTGTTAGAAAGAAGGAGTTTGGTTCACGACTGGTTGGAGGCCTTCGTTCTGACTGGCGTCAGGCAAAGCATAAAAAAAATAACAGCGGCACCTACACTGCAGACAGGGAAGTAAATTGTCTTCGTGACTAGGAGCACTCTGTCAGTGGTGTTTGCATTTAATTCAGCGGTAAAACATCAACTGGGGTATCGTTTTGAGCGTTAAACTGATCGACAATGAAGCCTTTTACGGTTTTCGTGTGCGACGAACGGTGAATGGCCGTCTTTATCAAGAGTATTTTTCACTGAAAAAGAATGGTAAGCGAATGGGTCCGCGGCAGCTAAAGGTTGTCGAAAAGCAGGCACTTATGCGTGACGATGAGCTTGAACAGGAACAGGTTAAATCTAAACTGCGACGTAAAGCAGATCTTTGCTTTAATATGGATGGCACGGTGAAGGGCATTAGTTTTCTGCTCAAACGTGAGAAGAGCGGAAATCTGACACCAATTTTTCAGATAGGCATTGCATCTGAGCTGGAGAACAAGATTGTATGTACTAGTTTCTCATTGAATGCCCACGGCAAAGACGGTGCCTGGCGTAAAGCAGTAGAGACCTTTGCAAAGCATAAATCCATCCGCAAGAACACTAAGCTTTACAAGAAGTTGATAGGCTCCATGCCGGCTGTGAAATAGCGCGAAAGCTGGTCGTCTATTGGTAAGAAGATTGTGCTCGTTGTTGTTTGGAGTGTGGTAGGTCGCTAATCTGGGCTCTTATCATTCAATGCATTCAGTATTGTGCAATGATCCGCTGGTAAGTCGCCGCAGGAACAGGCTTTGGTGATCTCAAGCAGTGCTTTTTGCATTGCCCGTAATTGTTTGCTTTTTTCGCTGATGGCGGCCAGTTTGCTTTCCGCCAATCGCTTTACTTTGCCACAGCTATGAGTGGAACTTTCAATGTTGATGATTGACGGCTCACTGATTTCTTCTTGTGAAAACCCGAGTTGATTGGCGCGAATCAGAAATTGAACTTTTGCGACATCTTGTTCGGGGTATTGTCAATAACCATTGGCTCCGCGTTGAGGGGCTGTCAGTAACCCACCGTGCTCGTAGTAGCGTATGGTACCGATGGATACCAGTGGTTCACTCAAATCGCCTTGGGTAACGCAACGAAGCTATCTGCATTGTCGCGATTGCGACAAAGAGATCTCTGTCACGGCAGGTACGATATTCGAGCGAACGCGGATACCTCCGGTGCAAGTCTTGTCCCTTTCGTGTGTGACAACATCGAGCCCGGTTCAATTGTTCTCACAGATGCCTGGCGCGGCTACAACGACGTCGCGAAACACGGTTACGCGCACATCAAGACGAACCTTTCCGGTAGCGGAGATCCGGCTCATGTTATCATGCCCGGCGTCCACAGAATTGCGTCTTTGCTCAAACGCTGGTTGCTTGGCACCCACCAGGGCGCAGCCACTGGTAAGCATCTTGATTACTAACGAATACACGTTTAGGTTCAACCGTCGCACTTCTCGCTCCCGCGGTCTCCTTTTCTACCGCTTAATGCAGCAGAGCACCGCATCGCGCCCCATTTCTTACCGACAAATCGTTAACGAGAAAAGCACAATATGTAGTGACGACCTGCATTATCCTAGAAAACTCAGTTGAATCTACTGTGAGGGCCTAAGGCACTAAATCTAGAAGTTTTTTCCAAAATTTTAAACTCACCGTATGGGTGATACTGCTTTCGTCTAAAATTTCAG
>PIVM01000693.1 GCA_003353945.1 Gammaproteobacteria bacterium | reverse complement strand
AATTACTTGCATCTGAGTTTCCATCTATAGGATCAATTTATGTTGATTGTCGTAGATTGCTGGATGAACGTTTCGAACTTTTGGTTGAAAAGAGTAATGAGGCTGTACAGGTCTATGACTTTGAGTCATTGGAGAAAAATTTGGATCAAATAGTAATGATATTTGAGCGGTTTGGGAATCACTTGAATAAGGTTGAGAAGAAAAAGAAAAACTATAATGAACTCAAAAAAAGACTATTAAATTATTTGAATAAGAAAGTTGAGGAAGCTAATGCTCTTTATAATATTAATAATAGTAAAGGGAGAAATCTTAAGGAAGCTGAATTAAAAAAACTTTCTGAAGATTTTTTAATTCTAAAGAATGCGAAAGATTCACCATTATTGCAAAGGCATTTTCCAGAAGACTTTAAAGTTTTGGAGAAGATTTATGAAAAAATGTTGTCTACAACGGTGCAATATTTTAAAGAGTTGGTTAAAAAAGTAGATGCACAGATAAAGAAAAAAAGTGGAAAAATTCTTCGTAATATATCTCCGTATATAGAAGAGATAGAAGATGTTAGAAGCATTTCTAATGACATACTATTACCTACATCGAAGGATTATAATAAAATTATACGTAAAATAAAAGGTTTTGTTCAAAAGCTTAAAAGTGATGTGGATAAGATTTTAGATCAAGATATACGTAATGAGGATGTACGACAGATAATTATAGGTTATGATACTTTATCGCGTAATATAAAAAATCTTTCTAATGAAAATGCAGTTTTGATAAATAAAGTAGTGGACAATGTTTGTTTGGAGGTTAAAGATGAGATTATTGAAAAAGTAAGTTTAGATTTGAAATGGTTGTTGAAAGATATAGAGATGGTTAATCTTGGATTAAATAACTATGATCATATAATAAAGTCGTATGATTGGGTATCAAAAATAGAAGCTTCAAGTTGTTTGGTAGAGCATGCGCCGAATCTAGAAAAAATTATAAATAGTGCGGAAACAAGTTTTACAGAAAGGGTTGGTAGGGTACTTGAAGAAATAGGGGTATTTTGTAAATTGCAAGAAAATTTAGTAGC
>PIVM01000093.1 GCA_003353945.1 Gammaproteobacteria bacterium | reverse complement strand
TGGGCCGTGACCGAGAGTGTACATTGAGAGTCGAATTCACCGAGCAATATGATCTGGTAAAAAGAATTTTTGTCCGATTGAACTGGTTTCAGACTCTCTCGAACTAACCCAATTTAGAGTGAGCAGACATTGAGGGTTTTCTTGTTGCAAGAAATTCGTTTGTTCGAGGATTGGTATGTGTTACAAAACAGCCTCTAAAAAATAAAACCTGATCTTACGACACTAAAAAGCAGCCGTTCATGGAAGAGCACATTTCTATCCCATTGATCAAATTAAATTCGTTACGACCCCTTTAACGCGAGTTCATCTGTTCGATTGTGCTAACGCCATTGTAATGGGTTTGGGTGAGTTGGCGGCCTTTTTGCGGCTTTATGCAAAAAGGCTGACAGCTTACCCAAATCCCAATTCACAACCTTGTTAGGCATTTTGTTCTGGAAAATACGCACAAATCATTGCCGGAATAATTGTAAGCCAAGGTAATATGTCAGCACATAACTCATCACATAGCTCTGGACTTGCCAGCATTTTTGACGGCGTGTGTCCAAATTTTCCATCTCCCATTACAACGGAGTTCCATGGTGCTGAATCAGGCTTACCGTGTACTAAGCTATTAAGTGATGCAGTAAGCTCATACCCTTTTACATCCATGTTGCTTTGCTCCTTATTGTTAATCTCTTCAAACATCTTTGCAAGGCTCGGTGCTTTCCTATGATTCCAACCACCCTCCCATAAAGATATTTTGTCTGGATATTTGTGAAGGTATAGCAATATCATTACCCGCTCGATTAGGCTTCGCTTCAATACATGTGCACCAAAAAGATACCCCTGCCTAACAAGCTCACGAATTGACAGAGCAATGCTTATACTTTGTGGAATCACTTGGCATGCCATTTTTTGACTGCTAGTTAGATCCATTTCATGGGATATCGGCGCTACAATAGCATTCTTTTCCAGACAACAAGATATCATCTGATCAAAATGAAAAAGAAGCTCTCTTCCTAGGTACGGCTCGTCATCAGGGGTGAAGGTGATTTTCATTTAGACTCGCTCAATGCCAAAACCTCTCGTGTGCCTAACAGGTGTATAAACGAGAACTCACGTCTCGTTATACATTTTTAGTTAATTCGTATTAATTTTTAAAATAAACCATCAAATATCAAATAGATAGGGGTTTGCATCACGTTTTCACTTAACAGCAAAACGAGACCCGGTCAAAAATTGTGATTTCGAGGAGTTAAGCCTGACAAAAACAACATTAGCAGTCCCTGACAGGCTCATTGATGATTAATTAAGCAGCAGTTAACCGGGGGTTAAAGGAGGGTTATAAGCCACCAGTGCGGAGGGAGAACGAACCAGGCCATCTGTCGCGGAGTACCAAACCATTTGTCGCGCTACAGATTCTTCACGAATCGTAGTTTGCCAAGTGTCTGCTTCGATAGATTCGTGCCAACTTTTAGATTTCGTGTGAGAGACCGCAACTCGAGATTTGCAGAAACACAGCGACTTTCAGCCCATAGTCGTTGAGTTGAATGAAAAAGTTGGGCTCTAGGGTTAAACCACGAAACCGCCTACTGTGTGTCAAATATTAATTTCGCCACGACAAACTGCGATTAATTGGCAAATCGTACATTACAGGCTGGTCGTATAGCAAAATGCCTTATAATGCTTACACGATTTTAGAGCCCAGCCACCCATGCGTATTCTGCTCGCCCCTATGGAGGGCGTTGTCGATCACACTATGCGAGACATGCTATGTCGCTTTGGCGGCCTGGATCGTTGCGTGACCGAATTTCTCCGGATCACCAGACAACGTCTGCCGGCCAAGGTTTTTTACCGGCTCTGCCCGGAATTGCACAATGGCGGCAAGACCAGCAGCGGCATCCCCGTTTATGTCCAGTTGCTGGGCAGCGATCCGGTGGCGATGGCCGCCAATGCGGAAAGGGCCGCCGCACTAGGTGCCCCGGGTATCGATATTAATTTCGGCTGCCCCGCCAAAACCGTCAATCGCAATGACGGTGGATCGATACTCTTGCGCGAACCGAAGCGACTACATCAGATTATCGGTGCGGTTCGTGCGGCGTTACCGGCGCTGACACCAGTTACCGCCAAAATTCGCCTCGGCTACCATGATCATAGTCTACTGGAAGACATTAGCTCCGCCATTATCGAAGCAGGTGCCAACGAGCTGACCATCCACGCTCGCACCAAGCTCGACGGCTACAAGCCCCCCGCCTATTGGCATCATATCCACGCTGTACAGGCCAATAGTCCCATCCCGGTGATTGCTAATGGGGAGATTTGGTCTCCTGCCGACGCTATATCCTGCCGACAACAGAGCGGCTGTGAGGATATTATGCTGGGCCGGGGCTTGTTGACCCGTCCCGACCTGGCCAGACAGATTAGGGACGAGTTACAGGGCAAGCAACCATCGCCAATGGATTGGAGGGAAATCGTTGACATGCTGGCCGACTTTGCCACCTCTACCGAGCAGAACTATGAAAAGAAATATGTCGGCAACCGGGTAAAACAATGGCTAGGGTACCTGCGCCAAGGCTACCCACTGGCACAGCATTTGTTTGAGAACATCAAGCGATTGAAGGATGCCAAGCAAATTCATGCCTCCATTGTCGAGCATAAACGGCAACTCGGGCAACGAGCGGCCTGATCTGTCGCAATACATGCAATACGAGCATTTAGACGTGAACAAAATTCTGAATTGCAAAACTAACTGAGTGTCGGCTATCGAACCTTTCTTACACCACAGGTAGAAATAGCGGAGTCTCTAATGAGCGATTTCCAGAAATTGCCGACCTGAAAAATCAACTATTAGGCAGCGTCCGTCGAGACGAATTGACTAACTTGAAAAATTTCGCTGGCAGGAGTCACGAAAATGGATATATCCGGCCAGTAGGTCTTTCATACATCGATATGCTTGGCCATTTTGAGCGCATTAGTTAAAATGGATAAAGAAAAGGGCTTTATTTCATCCTATACCAAGTCACAGTTTGTAAAATGGGGGGAAGATGTTGCGAGGTATCCTTGCGGATCGCTATCAGGTCGAGAAGCTTCCAGCTGACGTAGATGCAATTGTTATCGGAAGCGGGATGGGTGGACTCACGTGCGCCGCCGTGCTCTCACGGATGGGGCGGCGCGTGCTGGTTCTTGAGCAGCACTATGTGGCGGGCGGGGGCTCGCACATGTTCCAGCTCAAAGGCGGTCTCAAGTTCGACTCCGGACTGCACTACCTCGTGCCTTACTCGGGGCACCTTCTGTGGATGGCTGCGGGAGGCAATGAAATGCCGGTTTGTTTCGAACGAATGGGCGAGCCCGATGGTACCTTCGACCGCATCGCGCTCGGTGACGAGCCGCCCTTCGCTATCAAGAACGGCGAGGGACATCTTCCTGATCTCTATGCGCAATTTCCAGAGCACCACGATGACATTGAGGAGTACCTGCGTGTTTCGGAGAGTGTGCTCAAGCAATTCCCTCTCTTTGTGATGTCGAAGACATTTCCGGCTTGGCTTCAGAAACTCTGGCATCGCTTTGTATTGGGGGAAAACTGGAAGCGATACGCAGGGCGTACCGTCAAGGAAGTGCTTGAGGAGATCACAGACGAGCCTAGATTGGCTGGGCTGCTGGCTGGCCAGTGGATGGATACCGGATCACCGCCAGATCGAGTCAGCTTCATGATGGGTATGTGCGTGTCCAGAGGGCTTGCGATCGAAGGCGGAGCCTACCCGGTGGGTGGTTCAACGGCGCTCGCAAAAAGTCTTGTGCCGGTTATCGAGAAGGCTGGCGGGCGTGTGCTGGTACGCGCCAATGTTAAGGAGATTCTCGTTGATCAACAGTCAAACCGGGTGACCGGGGTCGAGATGGAAGACGGAACCATCGTCAAATGTGGCAAGGTTGTGTCGAGCGCAGGCTATCACAATACCTTCGCCAAACTCGTCTCAGAAGATGTCACCAAACGCCTGGGAATTCCGAGGCGTCTATCGGTCGGGAGCTCGAGCGGCTTCGTGATGGCCAATCTCGGGCTACGAGGCACCCCGGAAGAGCTCGGGCTCACCTGTGCCAACCTCTGGTATCACCCAACTCGCGCTAATGGTGACATGTTTAGTGCAGTGAACGACTTTATGGTCGACCCATCCAATCCAGATCATGATCCGATGATCGGTATTACGTTTCCTTCCATCAAAGATCGGGCGGAAGCGGAAATCCACCCCGGTAAGACGACCTGCCAGATTCTTTGCACGGTCGACTATCGGTGGTTCGAGAAATACGCCGGATTGCAGAGCAGGAAACGGGGGGCAGCGTACAAAGCGCTGAAGGCTGAGTGGGGCGACCGCCTTGTTGGCATGCTACTACGCTTTTATCCACAGCTCGATGGACGCATAGACCTCATCGATGTTTCTACTCCGCTCTCGATTGAGCACTATCTCGGTACTAATGAGGGAGGAGCGGTGGGTTTGGATCATACGCCAGCGCGCTTCACGGATTGGGAAGTGGTGCGACATCTGGATTCGCGCACTGCCGTCAAGGGGCTCTGGCTCACCGGCCAGGATACTGTGACTTGCGGGCAGCCGATCGCGCAGGGTTCAGGTCTTATCACGGCGATGCGAATGCTCGGCCTTTGGCGCTCAATCCGCTATCTCGCGAAGACTCTTCCGCCGATTGTCAGACAAGTAGTCTCCGACTCTCGTGCTAAAGCCCGGGGTTGATCAACAAAAAGGCAAACAACCCTATTACACCAAACAATCGTTCGTCGTGACAAATACGTCAGCCGTTACTTCCAAAAAATCGAATTTTGTCTTGAGCGTCTCAAAGAATTCTTTGGTGCAATTTCTTTAAATCCATTATTTCGAGTGTTCATCCATCCATTTCACCACACTAGCCAGAGCTTTCGTTTTTCCCTGTTCGATAGCTGCCGCTACGTTTTCATTAACAAAGCGGGTCACGGCTGCAGTGACTTCACGCGACAGTTTATCTCCCTCGTGAGAGGTGGACATAAGCATTAGATGAGGATTAAGGGGATCGATAGCCATCTCTTTACCCTCTCGTTCCAAAAGAACAAGCCGGGCTGGCACCTTCAGATCTTCTTCGCAAGTTACACCTTCTTTTCGCATCCGAGAGCTCAAGAGATAGTCATGCTCCTCTTGATGGCGATTAGCAGAAACCATAAAGTCATCCTTGTGGACGATGACAAGATAGGGAATATCGTATTTTAGAATGATGTCCAGAGCCCGAAGATGCCGCATCTGGTATCCTTCCGAGTCATGCAGAGAGGCATCGATCTCTTTTAACAAACCGTACAGAGAAACTTTCGTTAACAACCGACTACCAACGATGCGCAGTGCGTAGGGGATTTCCCGGTTGGACAACCGCTGCTGCAGATCCGTTTTGTGAGAGATATAGCGAAGAGCTGAATTTGTAGAGGCAATAAAATACTTCGCCGTTGGAAGCTTCATCAGAGTGCTCAAGAAAGGAGGCTGAGCTTCCTCCATTGTGCCATGTTGCTCGTTGACATGCAGTTTGCCCTGAGCATCGACATAGTAGACATGATCGGGACCACTATAATCAAGAGGAGTCTTGGAAAACCAGTGCCCAACCAGGCTGCGCGAGGTCTGCGCTATATGACATGTATCGCTGGGCGCCCATGTAGCCATCTGAATCATACCACCCGTGCGTAGCGCCTCGATTAACTTCTGGTCATCTTTCTTAAGGTTTTCAAATTCTGGCAAAGGTCCTTCATACTCTTCAACAGCGGATATTAGCAAATGATCTGATATAACCCCTCCAATGGAATGAAAACCTGTAGGTGTAGGCAAGCCACTGCGCCAATTTCGCAAGATGGCTCTTTTAAGTACATCGGCATGATGCGGAAAAACTGCCTCGTCCGGCAATCTGTTGGCATGTCTTCCCCTGTGCATAGCTGACACTTTCCATGCACTGGGAAGACGAATCAGGAAGTTAATATAGCTGTACAATCCCATAAAGCCATGGATAAGCAGGATATGAATGCCATCGTCCTCAATTCCCTCTCGCACTTCCGCCTTAGTCTCGATCTGTTTTCCATTTTCCCGATGCTTGAAGACGCTTTCATCGAAGTGAAGCGCTCGATCATCAGCAAAGATATGTACTTTCTCTGCGATCTCGCGAGTTTCGCGCAACATCCGCAGTGGTGTTTCCATGACAGTTTTTTCAAAGTTAACGATCTCCTCCATCTCAAAGCGCCCTAACGCCTTTAGCTTCAAGCTTCCAGAGACCACAAGAGATATGCATTCTGCGTTGATAAACACACCGCGATTCAGTGCTATTCGAATAGCACCGTTATCCTGCTTGAGAACCACCAGACCCGGTTTTTTTTCACGTAACTGCGGTGTGTAGGTAGCAAAGGCACCCACACCACCATCCTTTGCGATACCGGAGATAATCAGATGGAATGCCATGGAACTACCGAGTCTATCCTTCACTCCGTTCTGATAGCGCTTAGCCTCTTTTTGGGCGAGTTTTTCAGCACGTTCTTTTTCTCCCGCCTTCAGCGCCTTAGTCACCTCCGACAGATCATACGAGTAGGTTAAAATCTCGATCAGCTTCTGTAAGATATCCTTCACATCGCTGTAAGGATTAAGGTGAAGTTGCATGGCGACCAGTCTCCTGCCATATCTCTCGATAAGTCGATCCATCAACGGTTCGATCAAACAATCGACAAGAGAATCGTGCGAACTCTCCCAGTTTTTTTCACCTGAAGACTCTTCGAGGAAATAGAAGCGGATGTGTTCGATCCAATCAATGTCCAACGCATGATGCTTAAGCAGGTCGGCAAACTCTGACTTTACCGTGTTGCCACCACCCACTGCGATAGTGAAGTAATGGTGCTTGTAGCCTGTTTCACCATTCCGCCACCCCCCTTTTAGCCAAGTGTCATATTTTTCCTTTATCATACTGGCGGCATGATGACTGGCGCTTTTGAGGTCCTTAGAAATGCTTAAATGAAACCCTGCACCTTCTTGCACGAGAACAGGCGCGACATCCTCCGGTCCGTCTCGTTGAAAATGCTTGTCCAAGGCAGTCAAAGATAGGGAACCCGTCGATAACCATGGAGCGACTAATGTCGAAAGACTTACAATCGCATCAGGTAGAGACACGCATAATTCTGTTAGCATGCAATTCCTTTAAGATCGTTGTTTTTGTGTCAAAAAAACTTCAACAAACTGCTAACGCAGACTTTGTAAACACAAGTACTTGCTTTATTTTAGCACGCAACAAACGATCTTGATCGATTTGATCGGCATGTTTCCATTTTTTTTGCCTTCTACGAGGCATAGCTGGTTAATGTGTCCGCTAAATAACTTCGCTTATCCTTTTAGGATATGGGCTTCATAAGCATTTAATCTATGTCAGCAAAACCATTTTTAGCCCCCTGACAACGCTTCTTAAGATAATTTCCACATACACAATAAATTCCGTTATCGTTTAACTTACGGATTTCCTGTTATGCAACTGCGGTGTCAACCTGATCATCAGCTGGAAAAACTAGAGAGTTTTGTTACTTTTCATGCAGGTTTCATTTTAATTATTTTGTATTGAAGCGTCGCAACAGCGAGCGTCTAATTGCGCGATCTGATTGCGCTAAACGACATTTGTAACTGTAAACAAATTCCACCTAGTAACGACGTTTGAACAGTTATAACTTTTTATTAACAGGGACAGGGTTGTACCCAAAATCATCAGTGTGCTCCGCGAAACGTTGTGGGTATCACCAAGCCACCCACGCTCTTCTTCATACCCCTTTTCACTCAGACTCTCTCAAATCCTCGAAGATTTTTTAAGCGCTTTTATTTTACCTTCGCTCTTTTTTTCGTTGTCTGCGGAGCTTCTTCCTCAGCGTCATCATCACCATGCGCTTTCACCATATCAGCAACATTACCAGGTACATATTTGATAATTCCGCCAAGAAACTTCTGATACGCATCAACCGCTTTCATACCCTCGGACACTGCGGGTCTTAAAAACTGAGTCAAGCTTTCCATATCAGCGCCTGTCAGTTTCTCGTTAATCTGTTCTATCATCATAGTTTGCAGCTTGGTCATATCTGGCACACCATAGAGTTTGCGCAACTCTTCTGGCGTTATATCTATTTCAACATGAATTTTCACTGTTCACTCCTCATTCGTCCCTCTACTAGTGTACAGGCACCAGTAGTAGAACCTACTTTTTTATTTTTTTAAGCAAGTATTTTTTTAGAAGCAATAATTATATCAAGGCAATCCATTCTCAGCCCATAGACTGATTTAGCGATACTCGGTACATTGCAGTATCGAATATTCAAATTGCTCAGGATTCAGTAGACAGCATTTATCAAATAAATCGCAGAAAATCTCAGTTTTATCAAACAGCCCGTTTTTCCTGCCAACTTGTCATACTGTTTTCCAACCAATCCAAGACCAAGGGAAAGTGATCCTTGCGCGCATCTTTATGCAATAGCATGTCTACATGATCATAATCTTGCAAATTACCGCCTTCTTCACTGAGCACTACATAACGTCCGTCATGCCCTCCAAGCTGATGAATAAAGGCTCGCACGTCATCGGGGTGGGAATAGGCCAATTCACCGGCTGCAGCAAAGTACAAACTACTCGGCAGCTGGCAATGCAATATGGCTTCGCCATAATCAAACCCATCCTCCGGGTCCAGCCATTTTTTAGCTGCAAGCCAGGATATATTATCCTGATAGCAGCCAGCGCTCTCATCCATGGTGCCAAAATGCAGGCTCTTTGCGGGTAAATAGCCATTCCAGCGCACTAAGCGCGCAGCCATTTTTTGCCACAACCAGTCAATAACAAAACGTTTTTTCCAGTTATCTACGCTAATACAGCGGCGAACACCAAAATGTACCATACGGTCAACATTGCCATGCTCTGCTCCAAAACGGGCATAATAGGCCAGCAACAAAGCCCCACCGACACCATGGGTCATCCATATCTGAGGCGCCATTTGGCTCCTTTTGCTAACCGCCTTGATCAGTGCGGGAATATCAATCGTAATAATTTGATGATAACCAAACGCAGAGCGCTCTCCGATCGCGGGCCAGCTCTTACCCTTACCCCGCATATCAGCCACATACACATCGTAACCCTGATCGGCCAGGTAGTTGGCCAAACCGCTGCGTCCAGGTGAATAGAAGATGCGTCCGTCTTCAACCTCACCATGCAACATAAAGATGGGAGAACCGGGTTGCTTGCGATTCTTGATCAGACGTTTCACATGCAATTGATCTCCGCCGCTGACCGAGACCATGATGGATTCTTGATGTATCGTTGACAGTGCCATAATCAGAAAGTCTTCAGTGAATTTGCTCAACCAACTGCCATTGTTTATCGAGGCGCTTAACCGAAACCGGCATTTGCGTACCCAGTCGCTGTGCAAACAACGATACCCGATATTCCTCGATCATCCAACGGTAAAGCTGCAATTGCCTATCTTTTAATAGTCCGTTGTAATCTTCCTGCATTTTTTTGTTGAGCCGATCACACAAGGATGCCAGTTCCGCCGTCATCGTGATATCCCTTTGCACTTGCCCGCTCAGTTTTTCCAGACGTTGTTTTACCGCCGTAAGATAACGCGGATAGTGCTGCAGCCACGTAAAAGGTGTTGCATAAACAAAACCGGGATAGAGTAAAGCCGAAAGTTGCTGGCGAATATCTTTATAGCTGTTTTCCCAGGCCGTCGCTGTCTTGCCTTTCATCGCCATGATGATGTCGTAATATAGCCTGATAACCTCTAGTAGCAGACTATTATAAGCATTGGCGACACTGACCAGTTCACCCTGATGCTGTTTTACGCATTGAGTATAGCTGTCTTTGCTGCGTGGCAAGCTATCCTGCGATAAAAATGTCTGATGAACAATGGCCTTCAACACATCATCTAACAGCGCTTCACGATCTGACAGTACAGTACTCTGCAACAAGGCCTCGTTGCCCAGCAACAAATCCTTGCGTAAATTTTTCAGCTGTTTTTTTTGCGCCAGACGTAACAACAGGTTTATACCTTCACGATGCTTCAACTGTGCTTCGCTCTCATAATCGCACAATTCAATAACAACGCTATCGCCCTGTTCCACCAGTGCTGGAAACGCCTCAATCGCCACACCAGCCTGTTGAAACTGGTGTTTTGACGGCAAATCCTCAAATTCCCAACGCTGATACTGACCAATAAAACGCTGATCCGTCTGATGAGCCAGGCTTTGCTGAACCTGCCCACGAAACTGTGTGACCAAAGCGGCCAGATCTCTACCCTCACCGAGCACCTCGCCCTGCGCACTCACAACCTGAAAATTCATTCGGTAATAATCGTCCAGAGCAGTCTCACTCCACTCCTCAAGTGAAATCACAACGCCAGCCAATTGCTGCAATTGGCCAGCCAGTGCATCAACAAGCGGGTAATCGTCAACTTTCAGTTGTGTCATGGCCCGATCCACCCATTCTGGGACAGGGACAAAATGCTTGCGTACACGTTTGGGCAGCGATTTGACCAGTGCAATGCATTTCTCGCGCAATAATCCCGGCACCAGCCATTCAAACAGGTAATCCGGCACCCTGTTCAACACACCCAGCGGAATCAGTGCAGTGACGCCGTCTCGCGCATGTCCCGGCTCAAAACGATAACGCAGCTGAAAACTCACTCCTTGCCATGTCAGTTGATCAGGAAATTGCTGCTGATTGATATCATCGGTTTGACGCTGACGCAGCAAGTCTGCGTCAATCTTCAAGCGCTCTGAATTATGCTGGTCTTTTCGTTTTAGCCATTTGTGCAGACTGCGGGCCGAACAGACGGATGCAGGAACTCGTGCCTGATAAAAATCATAAATAACGCTGTCATCGACAAGAATATCCCGGCGACGCGCTTTGGATTCCAGCTCATTGACTTCTTTAATCAGCTGGCAATTATGCCGATAAAACGCTGCATGACTGTCCAACTGCTCTTCCACCAGCGCGCTTTGAATAAAAATATCCCTCGCGACCACCGGATCAATACGCCCATAATCAATCGCATGTTTATCGCTAACGACCAGGCCATATAGCGTGATTTTTTCAAGTGCGACAACCTGGCCACGACGGCGCTGCCAATGCGGCTCACTGTAGCTTCGCTTAAACAGATGCTCACCAAGACCAAAGACCCAATCCGGTTCAATACGAGCCACCATGCGGGCATATAACTGAGTGGTCTCAACCAACTCAGCCGCTAGCAACCATTTTGGTTGTTTATTAGCGTCTTTTTTGAATAAGAAAGAACCGGGAAACACCTTGAATCGACGATTTCTGGCCCCCTGGTATTCACGCGAGTCATACCGAAAACCGATATGACTCAATAACCCGGCCAACAAGGCGCGATGAACCGTTCGGTAATCGGCCGGCTTCTCGCTCTCTTTCAAGCCCAGTTCTTTTACCGCAAGACGCAGCTGATAATGAATATCACGCCACTCACGCATGCGCATATAAGAGAGAAATTCTTTCTTGCAGAGTTTTCGTAATTGATTGTTGCTCAGTGCCTGGCGCTGGGTTTCAAAATAAGCCCACAAATTCACCAAAGCCATAAAATCAGATGATTTATCAGCAAACCGACGATGCATCTGATCGGCCGCCTGCTGCTTGTCCGCGGGACGTTCTCGTGGGTCCTGAATACTCAAGGCACTGGCGATAATCAGCACCTCGCTCAAGCTCCCCTCCTGACCCGCCGTCAATACCATGCGGCCAATTCGTGGATCCAACGGCAATTTCGCCAACGCACGACCTGGTTCTGTCAACTGTTTTTGCTGATCAACCGCCTCCAGTTCCTCCAGCAACTTATAGCCATCACCGATCATGCGCGTATCGGGAGGCTCAACAAAGGGAAACTCACTGATATCCCCCAGTCCCATTGATAACATCTGTAGAATTACCGAGGCCAGGTTGGTACGTTGTATTTCTGCATCGGTAAATTCTGGTCTCCCCTGAAAATCCTGCTCGGCGTAAAGCCGTATGCACACGCCGTTGGCCACGCGCCCACAACGACCCGCTCGCTGATTAGCACTGGCCTGCGAAATTGCTTCAATCGGCAACCTTTGCACTTTGGTACGGTAACTGTAACGACTGATGCGGGCAAAACCCGGATCAATCACATAGTGAATACCTGGCACTGTGAGCGAGGTTTCTGCCACATTGGTCGCCAGTACTACCCTGCGGCCAACTTGACCACGCGTATCAAACACCCGGTTTTGCTCGGCTGTGCTAAGACGGGCGTAGAGTGGCAACACCTCACAATGCGGAAAACGGGCACGGCGGATGGCCAATGCCGTTTCACGAATTTCACGCTCTCCGCTAAGAAACACCAACACATCGCCGTTTTTCTGCAAACAAGAGGTCTGCAATCCACTGCTCTGCAGGGTTTTGTTGCCATGCTCAATGTTGTCACGCTCAATGGCCATAATTTCTGAAAGCGCGCTGACCACAGCCTGGGGCTGATCAATCACTTCTTCCAGGTCTTCACTGGGACGATATACCATCTCAACCGGATAGGTGCGACCCGACACCTCGACGATGGGCGCATTATCAAAATGCTGTGAAAAGCGAGGCAGATCAATAGTGGCAGATGTTACGATCACCATTAAATCCGGACGCTTTGGCAGAATTCGTTTGATATAACCCAGCAAAAAATCGATATTGAGGCTGCGTTCATGAGCCTCATCGAGAATCAGCGTGTCATAGCGTTCCAGAAAGCGGTCCTGTTGAATCTCTGCCAGCAGAATACCGTCGGTCATCAGTTTGATCAGCGTATTTTTATCACTGTGGTCTGTAAATCGTACCTGATACCCAACCTGCTGCCCCAGCGATACCGCTAATTCATCGGCAATACGTGCCGCGACAGTTCTGGCTGCCAATCGTCTTGGCTGAGTATGCCCAATTACGCCATAACAACCTCGTCCTAACTCCAGGCAGATTTTAGGAATCTGCGTGGTTTTACCCGAACCGGTTTCACCAGCCAAAATAAGTACTTGGTGCTGCTTAAGCAGATCCGCAATCTCATCGCGTCGCTGACTGACCGGCAAATTTTCGTTAAATGTACAGACCGGAACCTGTCGACAGCGGGTTTCCACCCGCGCAATAGAATGTTCCAGACGTTGCCGCCATTTAGTCAACGCCTTTTCTATGCCCTGGTTCGATTTATGCTGCTGTTGAATCTGACGTAACTGCCGGTATAACGCAAAACGGTCAGCCAGCATCGCCTTATCAACAGATGAATGCAGAATCTTAAAATTCAGAGGTTGATGCTCTTCTACCACGTGAGGTCTTCTTGCGATGTAATCTTCTTACTGCCTAATAAATAAAAAAAACCCTATTTTGCAGGGCTCTGTGTAACGCATTTTAAACGATTAACAATCAACTGTCGCGCAACTCGCGACGCAGTATTTTTCCGACATTGGATTTTGGCAGCTCGTCTCGAAATTCAACCATCCTGGGGACTTTATACGCCGCCATTCGTTCACGGCAATGATCTATTACCATCTTGTCATTAAGTTGCGGGTTCTTGCTAACCACAAAGAGTTTAACCGCCTCTCCGGTTTTTTCATCTGCCACACCAACCGCCGCACATTCAACAATATCCTGATGTTGTGACACCACGTCCTCAAGTTCATTGGGATAAACATTAAAACCCGACACTAGAATCATATCTTTCTTTCGATCCACAATTTTCAGATAGCCGTCTGCGTCCATAACTGCCACATCACCGGTCAACAGCCAACCATCCTTTATCACTTTCTCGGTTTCCTCCTGACACTGCCAATAACCCTGCATCACCTGTGGTCCTTTCACACATAATTCTCCCGCTTCACCCAAAGGCACTTCATTGCCATCGCTATCCAGCAGTTTGACTTGCGTGGATGCAACCGGCAGACCAATTGTCCCTACTCGATTGCCACTACCGGGATTTACCGACACAACGGGTGAGGTTTCAGTCAATCCATAACCCTCATAAATATGCGAACCAGTCACCTCATGCCAGCGAGCCTCTGCATCACGAGTTAATGCCATTCCACCAGAGATGGTCATCTTGAGGCGTGAAAAATCCAGTTGCCGAAATGCCGCATTATTACATAAGCCTACAAACAGAGTATTCAGACCGCAAAACCCCGTAAACTGCCATTTTGACAGTTCCTTGACCATTCCTGGTAAATCCCGTGGATTAGGTATCAAGACGACATGGCAGCCATGTGACATGACGATCATACTCACCAAAAAAGCATAGATATGATACAAGGGCAGTGGTTGAATCATGATTTCACCATCTTGGGTAAAACCGTAGTCTTTAAATATGGCTGCACTCTGCAAGGTGTTTGCCAATATGTTACCGTGGCTCAACATAGCGCCTTTGGCAACTCCCGTCGTACCCCCTGTGTACTGCAATACCACAACATCATCCAGGCATTTTTCGACAGGTTTTGGAGACTGCTGTCTGCCCATGGCCAAGGCTTTGTTAAAAGGAATAGCACCGGGAATACTAAACTTTGGTACCATTTTTTTAACGTATTTAACGACATTATTAATCAATAGCCGCTTAAGCGGGCTGTGCAGATCAGCCAGCTCCGTTAGAATCACAGTTTCGATACCTGTTGCTGGCAATGCTTCGGCAGTCTTGTCTGCCACATTCGCCAGAATCACCAAAGCCTTGGCACCAGAATCATTAAACTGGTGCTCCAACTCTCGTCGACTGTACAAAGGATTGGTATTCACCACAATCAAGCCAGCCCGTATTGCTCCAAAGAAAACAACCGGGTATTGGATGATATTAGGTAACTGTATAGCAATACGATCTCCTGACTTGAGATTGGTATGGTTTTGCAAGTAGGAGGCAAATTGCGCTGATAACTCGTCCAACTCACCGTAAGTCAGGGTGCGCCCCACACTGGTATAAGCGGGACGATCTCTAAATTGTGAGACAGCATCCTCAAAAGCCTCTGTGATATTGCCATACACTTCCACATCGACTTCATTGGGCAATCCCAGTTTCTCTCGTTGTGCATTGATCAGGTTTTCTAACATTTGATTTGCTGGCTCCTTCAAATCGCTTATGGCAGTCAAAATCGAATGGCCTGCTCTGACGAACACATCCTGACATTCGATGTCCCCCATCACTTCTTAACACTGATTAAAACGCAGCCTAAATTACCGAGTCCATACCAGCCCGTCAATGACTTGCTGATCCCCTTACACTGAACTTTAAGATAATAGACTAACGATATCCGCTATTCATAAATTTTGAGTTACAATAGTTTCCACTAAAAATTCACTTATTCAATCATTCTTTTACAAGCAAGGATCACAACGTGAGCAAAATTGAGAACGTCACCTATGATGAGATCGAGATCGGTCGTAAAGTAAGCTATAACAAGACTCTGAGCGAAGAAGATCTTATTCTCTTTGCCAAAGTCTGTGGGGATGTCAATCCCGTTCACCTGGATGCAGAATTTGCCAAAACCAGCATGTTTGGCGAGCGTATTGCACACGGCATGTACACTGGTTCACTGATATCTGCCGTACTTGGCGTTCTGTTACCCGGTCCGGGCACCATCTACCTGGGACAGACACTGCGCTTCAGTGCACCGGTAAAGATTGGTGATACTCTTACCGTAATTATGGAGGTGATTCAAAAACGAGACGATAAAAAGTTTGTCACCATGGATTGCGTCGTGGAAAACCAACATGGCAAGAAAGTAGCCAGCGGTGTTGCAGAAGTTATCGCACCCACTGAAAAAATCATTGTTGATCAACCCGTACTTCCTCCCATAATGATCGGCTAGAAAGTCAGTACACCTTACGCAGGCGCCGCATCTGATAAGTTAACGTGGCGTCTACGCAGTTTTTCGTAGTCGATGAAAATGCCCTGATAGTATACAATCACCTGCTCACAATGGATTAACAAGCCTATAACATTAGAGAATAAACAAATAGTTCATACATGGAATTTGTATTAAAAAACGACAAGGAATAGCGATTAGACACTGGGCTTGCAGCGCACAATAATTACCAAAATGTTATCGAAGTCCATGATTTAAAAAAATATATGCTAGAATAGCCCATTGGGGCTTTGGGAACCAGATTTGCTGGTTTTGCCTCTCGCTTAAAATGGGTGGCTAGATTTACCAGCATAATTTCTTTGTCCAACCCAGCCCCAGCATGCAGACTGCAAGTTTGTGTATTATACAATCAACCATAGATCAAACACTAAGATCGAGGAATTAGGATTTCATGCGACTTTACGGAATCGTTTTTACTTTTATCGCATTGCTCTTGCCCTTCATGCAAACTGCCAGCGCACAAGACCTGAGTGCGGCGCAAAAAAAACTTCTGAATTTCCAACAAAGCATTATCAAGGTAAAGCAGGAGCAAGGGCAATTTGAAAAAGATCTCGTTCTTCACAAAATCAAAATAGAAAAGATATCTACACAACTACCACCATTGGAGAAAGCCAGGAAAGACGCTAAATCACACTTTGAAATGGCCAAAGAAACAACTAACTCAGCCCCAACTGCCGAGAACAATGCCAAACTCAAACACGCTGAATTTAAATTTACACTGGCTGATCGAAAATATCAGAACACCCATAAACAACTGAAAAAGTCACAAAATAGTATCAAAGCAATTGAAAGCAAAATTGAAGAACACAAAACAAGAACAACGCAAACCTTAAATGCAATCGAAGTTCAGAAAAAACGAATTAAGGAACTGGCAAAAAAAGCGAAACAACAAGCAGCAGAGCAAAAAGAGAGAACACTTGCAATTCAAAAACTTCAGGAAAATGCCGCGCGTAAGCAACAACAGGAACAGCAACGTAAAAATGACGAACTAATTAAAAGCAATATCGCATTGCAAGAAAGCCGCGCAGAAAAAGCTGTCGCTGAGCAAGAAATCGTCCGCCTAAAAGCTAAGCTTGATGCGATGCAAAATGCCACCTCCAAGCAATTCCCTGAAACAACACCTTCTGAAACCACAACTTCCGAAACAATAAGCTCAGAAATCGCAGCTGACAGCAAAAAGGTTGAATCCGATTCAAAAGACCCCATCCCAACAACCAAAATCAAAACTGAAACCAAAGAGGCCGTTACACAACAGACTGCACCGTCAACAGAAAACAATACTATACCAACGCCTACAACTACAACCGAATCAGCCACCAAAACTGCCGCAATCCCACTCCCCTCCGTTACTGTAGCAGATGATGAGGCTGACAAAACCATTCAGACTGAACCTTTACCTACTGAAGCCCTACCCTCAACTTTGGAATCAGCGCCAGAAGAGCAAGGTATCGAACAGCAAAAATCACAAGCTAAAAAACTGCATTCGGCATTTGCTGAACGCAAGAAAAAAATCAGCAGTAAACAGCGTCGATCCGTAGCCAATCGAATTATGTATGTTAAAAGAATGGAAAACGACGCTGTAATTGAAACAAGCACCCATTCTTTATCTTATGTTGGCACTCGATTATTTCAAACAGAATTTACTCTAGGTGCTGGAGAAACTCTGTTTAAAGTTGGCAGGCACGAGTGGAAAAGAAACATATCAGCAGCAGATGATAATGCCAGATTTGTGGTTAATCTTGACTACGAGGATAAAACCAACCCACGCCTGATCATCTACAACAAAGCGCTTATTCAAGATTAGTGTTGAATCTCAACCAGCATATCTGTAATTGCATTGGTGACAACCCAGGGTTTCTCAGCCACATACAAGTGAGCCGCATCATCGATTAAGACATGCCGGCCATTGGGGGCTGATGCAGCCATCTCCGCATGCCTTTCTTGGTACCACTGAACATAGGGTTCCATCGAATCCGGCCAGGGAGTTGTTTGAAACAAGGGGGGTGGAATCGGATAGAAAGTAGCGCTTTGCACCTCGAAGGGCATATCTCTCAAAGGAGGCGAGTCAATTATCTGCTGACGCGAAATTCCCGACGCACTGATCATTTCAGCTCTCATTGGCTCAAACATACTTAGCATAGACGCTGATGACTCCGCATCGCACAGGTATTCCGCCAACGGAGCGTAGTCAGGTCCCAGCACCGCATAACAACCCGTTACAAAATCACTGACTATAGGGTCTAATAGCAGAACGCCGACGACCTCATCCGGGTAGTTGCGAGCGAAGTATTCCATATAAAGACCACCCAACCCCAAGGAGTGACCGACCAACAAGTAGGGAGGGTCAATCGACAACTCCTGCAACATCGTTCTTAGCTCATCGACAATATCTTCGGCATGTCGTGGTCTATCACTGGATTGGCTTTTCCATATACCTGCACGGTTATACCTAACCACTTGAGTGACTTCGGAGATTGACAAGAAAACCTCGTCATACGTCAGCTTCGCATAATCGTTGAATGGCACACCCGCACCGTGTTCAAAAATAACCGTCACTTTACTTAGAGGATCACCCGCTACCGTGAAATCCAGCTGCAGCGAAAGCCTGGGGTCATTAGCTGGTTTCAAACAACCTGCTATAAATAATGCTGAAATTAACAACAAAGCCAACCTCATCAAGAAACGGGGTATTGTTGTCGCGATTATTTTTTTTAACCGTTCACAGGGTAAATTGAAATATTATGTCTCAATCGGACTTCTAGCCCCCTCTCCTCTAAAAACAGTTCTTCCTAATTTTCAGGGAGATATTTTATCCCTTATCTCCCTCGTTTTCACTATCCACCAATTGATTTTTCTTACTTTTATTGACGCATTTGTCAATGCGTTTGATATTTCTCGATATCTGGTGGAAAAGTATTGACAAAGGCCGATAGCCTTATTAGGCTGTCGGCCTATGAAAAATACAAC
>PIVM01000245.1 GCA_003353945.1 Gammaproteobacteria bacterium | reverse complement strand
TTTCGATTACATACTGTATGCGGGCCAAATTGCTATACTGGAGGTGCAATTTCATGGTAAAAATGCGAAATTTCATGCGCCATGAAGTGCAAAACATCCAAAACCACAGAATCCGGCAGAACCAGGTATTTTTCAAGGCATTCCCTGAACTCGAAGGTAAGATAATCGTACACTATGCAGTAGGGCAGCAAGTTCTGCGTAAGTACTTAGGTCTTTTCTCTGAAGAAGAAATTCACGGTATCAGCAACTTAAGAGGCATACCAAAAGAAATAAATCCTGATTTACATCTAAGCAAAACTCGTAAAGAATGGAATAGGTTCTACAAAGCCAACCAACAAGCAACAAAGCAGCAGATTCTTGACTTTGCCGCTTATATCGACAAGAAGTTCGGACATCTTTTCAATCCGTCTGCTCAGTAGGAGACAGTTGAGGAGTGATGACGGTCGCACATCGAGCCAAGTACTGTCTGAATGCAGATTGTGTAAGGTATCAGGTCATTTGTAAGTCTGGGCAGTGGCAACAGATTGCGCCTAGCGCTCAAAGACAATTATAATTCCCCACTGACGACAACTAGAAATACCCACCCGCCGGGTTTCATGGCAGCATGTAAACTACGTTAAAAAGGAGTAGAAAACATGACTGTAACCGATACCCAAGTGAGAATTATGATGAGAGAGCGCCGAAAAGGCCGAACGCAAGAACAGGCATCTGCGAAAGCGAATGTAAGCAGTCGCAAGACAGTGAGGAAATATGAAAAGCAGGGAAAGTTCCCGAGCGAACTGAAGAAAATGAGGGACTACCGTACGCGAGCAGACCCATTTGCAGAGGATTGGTCAGAGGCAGAAGGGATGTTAGAAATGGCGCCAGAGTTGTAAGCGAAGCAACTATTTGAGTGGCTATGCGAGCGACATCCGCACAAATACCAGGAAGGGCAATTGCGCACATTTCAGCGACGAGTGGGCAATTGGCGAGCCCTGAACGGAGAGGAGCTATTGACCTTGGAACAGGTACATCAGCCAGGGGAAGTGATGCAGACGGATGGAACCTGGATGACAAAGTTGGGGATTCGCATAGGGGGAGAGGAATTTCCGCACATGTTGATACACAGCGTATTGCCCTACTCCAATTGGGAATGGGGACGAGTGGTGCAAACGGAGTCACTTCTGGCCATACGAATGGGTGTGCAAAGCGCATTGATGCGTTTAGGATATGTGCCGAAGATTCATCAGACGGACAATAGCACGGCAGCAACGCACAAGCTGGGCCCACAGGCACGTGACAAGAGCCTGAGGGAAAGGGGCTTCAATGAGGAATATCTTGAACTAATGTCTCATCTGGGGATGGAACCGCGCACGATACATATAGGCAGTCCAAATGAGAATGGTGATGTCGAGTCGGTCAATGGCACATTCAAACGTGCGGTGAAGCAACACCTGTTGCTACGAGGGAGTTGCGATTTTGAGAGTTTACAAGCGTACGAGGAATTTCTGTGGCAGTTCATGGAGAAACGGAATGCGATTCGTAGCGAACGTCTGGCAGAAGAAGTGGCGGCGATGTCTGCCTTGGCGGTGCAGCCTTGGCCACAGATGCGGGAACTCCGAGTACGCGTGAGTCATGCCGGCAAAGTGAGGGTGATGAGCAATAGTTATTCCGTTCCCAGTGGATTGAAGGGAAAACGAGTGATCGTACGAGTCTACGAATGGCAGATTGAAGTCTGGTACGCCAACCAGTTGGTTGAAACCATGCCCCGCTTGACTGGCATTAACAAACATCGGGTGAACTACCGGCATGTGATAGACACCTTATTGCGCAAACCGGGTGGATTCAGGAACTATCGCCACCGCGATGACCTGTTCCCAAGTTCTGTATTTCGCCAAGCCTGGGAAAGGCTCAACCAACGGCTCACACCAAGAAGAGCGGATATCGCCTATCTGCAAATTCTCAACCTGGCAGCCAAAGGGATGGAAAGCGATGTCGCTGCTGCCCTTGAGGAATTGTTGACATCAGACAGGGCCTGGAATGACCAAACTGTGGCCGAAAAAGTGCAACCTCGACTGATGATACCAACCCTGGAAATAACCCCTGTTGATTTGAACGCCTATGATCAACTGTTGGGCGGGGGGGTGGACTATGACGCAGCTTGAAACCATTCAACAGCACTTCCGCAGCATGCGTATGCCCACCGCCCACCAGGTTGTGGCGGAAACTATGTTGACTGCTCAGAAGGAAAATTGGTCTTTAGAAACCTTCCTCTGCGAACTACTGGAGCAGGAAATGGAGGGTCGGCGGCTGCGCCGTATTGACCGTCTACAAAAGGCTGCCAAACTTCCTGTGGAAAAAACCCTGGCCACGTTTGACCAGAAACGTCTGCCTCTGCGTTTGAGACGCTTATTGCCACAACTTTGTAGTGGCGAGTTCGTCGATCGCACGGAGAATATATTGGTCTTTGGCTTGCCGGGAAGGGGGAAAACCCATTTCGCAGCAGCCCTCGGACATGAATTAGTCAAGCATGGACGCACTCTCTTATTCACACCGACCTATCGACTGGTCGACCGTCTTCTGCGTGCCAGACGAGACCTGGCATTGGAATCCGAACTGCGTCGCCTCGACCGCTTCGAAGTCCTAATCCTTGATGATATTGGTTACGTCCAACAATCCCGTCAAGAAATGGAGGTCTTGTTCACCTTACTGGCCGAACGCTACGAACGTCGCAGCGTCGTCATTACCTCCAATCTTGTCTTTTCTCAATGGGACCAGATATTCAAAGATCCCATGACCACCGCCGCCGCCATCGATCGTGTTGTCCACCACAGCATCATTGTCGAATTCGGCAACGACATGACCAGCCATCGTGCCGAACAAGCTGCTTTACGTCAGAAGGAATCTCAACAACCGCATTGACACAAGACTCACCAACAGAAACAACGTGCCTGATTTCTGTCTCCGCCGTCCCGCTTTGCGCATTTTGTCGCTCCGTCTGCGCTCTGTCAAGGGCAAAAACAACAACCGCCCTTGACAGTGCTCGACTACGCAACTTCTCTGCGCAGCGGGACGGCTCCGACAGAAACAGGCACTCACTCCTAGTCTTTCTACCCTTCAACCATGGGTATTTCTAATTGTCGCCATGGGTACTTCTAGTTGTCATTGACAGAGACCTGGCTACCACTGACTATCTTCAATCAGAAGGAGCTGTTTCCACCATTGGAGGCGTAGGTGATCGCGTTGACTTGATAGATGACGCTTCAAGCTTTGTACAGTTCTCTTTCTACGATGTCTACCACCCAAATTCTTGGGCCCTATCTCCCCATTCTTTGAAATCGGCTTGTTTTGCCCTATTTTTGACTATGGTGTCAAGAGAGTCAAATATGGAAAAATCTCCCAGAAGCAAGTCTGTTCCATGGTTCTCAAGATCCTGCACATATTGTTCGAGTAGCTCGGGCAAAGTATGCCGTGCCACATTCAAAGAATGATAGAAGGGGTTTTCCCCCCTTACCTCCCGTACTGACAGGAGGTCGTCTAACCCAAAGCATGTGATAACAGTATCCGGTCTAATCTCTCCCGCAGTACGATTAATTTGTCCATTTACAAGCTGACAGATCATTACTCGTACATACAATTCCCTTACTTCGTACATCACCCTAATACCGGTAGTGCCGTTCTTGAATACACATTCCCAAAGGAATTGTCCCTTTTTTTTCTCTACCACTGAGAAACCGTATTGCTCAGAAAGCAGAGCAAACGATTTCTCACAGGTTTTAAAAAACTCCTGCTGATCCATTATTTCGGCCTCTCTATTCGTGTTGTTGGGTAACCTAACTCGTCCAAGATCCTTCGTTCAAGTTCATAGAACGGACTTCGAGATGGACGACTGCGATCAATCCCAATATCTAGGATTTCATAGCCCTGGCGGACTTTTTCTCGAATCCATCTTTCATTTCTAGCCAGACTTTTCTCCATATCGAAATTCTCTGCGAGAAAATTCTTGGTCCAGGCTTGATACCATTTTGCATCATGTTGGCGTGCGGTCGCTTTGATGGCATCCATGCCTTCACCGATAACGATTGTTTTTCGAGCTACGGTGCCAGCGACTTCAACCACATCATCTGCATGCCGCAAGGCTCGTATACCACTAGCAGGAATAATCGGCAACAATCCTGCCAGATCAGTCCAATGAAAATCACCCTGACGCCAGTAGTTGAACGTGATAGCCCAGTCTGCCGGTTCATAAACAATACCAACAATAGTTTCTACTACTGGCCCAGCTTCAGATAGATTCGCTTCAAATTCTACTCGATCTGCTTCCGGTACACCACAGGGTGCGCCATAAGCAGTACCACAAGCATATTGACCGCCACCACCCC
>PIVM01000692.1 GCA_003353945.1 Gammaproteobacteria bacterium | reverse complement strand
TTGGTGTACATCTGGGTGACCTTCAGGCTGCTGTGTCCAAGTAGTTCCATTATGTATCGGATATCAGCGCCTTGCTGGAGCAGATGGGTGGCGCAGGTTCTGCGGAAGGTATGGGGTGAGACATTTTTAGCAAGACCGGCTTTGATCCGATATTCCCGGATAGCAGTGCGCAGGGCTGTTGGCTGCAAGGGCAGGCCACTGTGGTCGAGAAAGAGAGTTCGTTCTTTTGGATTTTTGGCGGCATAGCGGGGCCTGATTTTTTCCAGATATTCTATCAGGTAAAAAATGGCATTCTTGCCCGCCGGGACTATGCGCTGTTTTCTTCCCTTGGCCTTGCGAATAAACAGAGTCTTGTCTTTCAGGTCAGGATCATGGATGTTCAGACTCAACAACTCGCCCAGGCGGATCCCACTGGAATACAAGATCTCCATGATTGCCCGGTTGCGGATCTGCATCCGGAAGGACAGGTTAGGTTGCTGCAGCATTTTTTCCACTTCAGCAACTGTCAGCACCGGCGCAAGTTTCTTGTTTTTCCGGCAGGTTTCCACCAGTCCTTCGGTGGGGTTGACCAGTAACAGGTTGTTTTCTGTAAGATGCTCGAACAAACGCTTGACTGGTCGCAGTTTCAGGGCCTTGGTTTCCATGGCGTTTTGCTCCGCCATGACCTGGGCCTTGTAGTTTGTCATGATTTGACTGCTGACCTTACGCAAATCAGTGATACCCTCTGCTGCCAGGTATTGGCTGAACTGGTTCAGATTCTTGCGATACAGTTCGATAGTATTCTCGGCATAGCCAAGGGATGCCAATTGCAAACGATATTTTTTGATGGTCAGTGCAACATTCATGTTTTTGTATTTTTTTCTTTAATCGCCGTTATAAAAAAACTTCTGTTTCCATTCCATTGTCACCCCCTCTCCCCCTGGGGCTTGTTCTCCCGCTTCCACCTCCAACTGGTTTTAATTGTAACGGCAAGACAGCACTTTAAGTGCAAAAAAGACTACCCTCCAAGTACCCTCTAAGTAGCACTAACCTCCCTCTAAGTTCTTCTGGATTTCTTCTATCGTGGTTAAAT
>PIVM01000244.1 GCA_003353945.1 Gammaproteobacteria bacterium | reverse complement strand
GCAGCAGGTGCGTACCCTGATGGAAAATTGATTTGATGGGTTTCTTCCACCCCCACGCTTGGGCCAATATGTTAAATTGCGAAAAGGTAGCATCAATTCAATGAGACGCTGCACTAGTATATTGCCAAGCTCCTCAAATCGAAAATTCTCTACCAGTGTGCGTAATGCAGAAGCAACTTCCTTATTAGTGGCATTAAGTTGCTCAATAATGGCAAAGCAGCCTTGCATGTCCAATTCGATGCTAGCTTGAAGCAGATCATTCTTAATTTCCTTTGACAGCTCGGCAATCGCTTCAGGAGTTAATATATCAGTTGATATCTGCCGCATATCAAAGAGTGAAATATCTTCATCCTCATAGATAAACTGTACTCCCAGGCGTTCTTCCATAGCCGCAAAAATTTCTCCATCAACGTAGGGTTTCGTAATAAAACCATCACAACCGATATTGAGAATTTCCTGCACCTCTTCCTCAAAAGCATGGGCAGTCAAGGCTATCACAACGGTTTTCTGACCCGCCTCTGATTCTGTTTCGTGGCCTCAAAACCATCCATAACCGGCATACGCATATCCATCCAGATAAGGTCAGGATGCCAGGAATGAAAAACTTCGACGCCTTGTTTCCCATCCCGCGCCTCCTGCACCTCAAAACCGACAGTTCTAAGCATTTTGACAAGAAGTTTACGGTTTTCCAACAAGTCCTCAACAACAAGAATGCGGAAAGACGGTTGACCTGGTGCAAGAGCGATTATGCGCCGTGAGCACAGACTATTTTCAATTTCAGAAGCTTCAGCTTTGCCGACCGCGATTTCAAATCGAAATAGCGATCCACTGTTGAGTTCACTCTCAGCTTCAATAGCACCCCCCATCAGATTGATAAATTGACGACTGATCGTAAGCCCTAAGCCGGTACCCGTGGTTTTTTCTACGCCATCGGATGTCTGCACAAATGGGTCAAAAATCTTGTCCAGGTGCCTGGCTTCAATGCCGCAGCCAGTATCTTCAACTTCAAAGTGAAGGGGCAGACTATCCCCCGGTGTCAAGATAGTGGTTGCATCATCTGATTTCACTCTAAAGATTACACCTCCCGTCTTCGTAAACTTCATCGCATTGCTCAGCAGATTGATAAGCGCTTGTCGTAATTTACCTTCATCACCCCTGATATAATGGGGCAAGTCATCGTTTTCCGTTATGAAAAACAAACCTTTTTCAACCGCCCGACTATGAAACAGTTCTGATATGTTGCGAAGAAATTCATGCAAATCAAAACTCACTTCATTCAAAGTGATTCGACCGGCTTCGATTTTTGCGATATTCAGCACGTCATTGATAAGACTTAGGAGATGCTGACCACTTCGATTGACAATGCTGATTTCTTCACGCTGCTCCTTGCCAATGGTCACATCACGTTCCAGCATCTGAGTGAATCCTAACATCGCAGTTAAAGGCGATCGCAGTTCATGACTCATATTCGACAGGAACTCGCTTTTGGCCCTGCTAGCCCTTTCAGCGCCCTCCTTTGCGCTCAGCAATTTTTCCTCAGTACGTTTACGTACACCAATCTCCTCTTCCAGTACTCGATTAGCTGCTTCAAGCTCGGTAGTGCGCGCTTTTACCAGCCCTTCAAGTTGTTCGTGGTATCGTGCCAACTCGCTTTCCGCTTGTTTGCGATCGGTAACATCGTTGACGAGGGACATCACACCCGTTACTACTCCTTGATTGTCCACTAGCGGCGTGTTAAACCATTCACATATAATTATCTTCCCATCTTTAGTTGTGTTTTCATTTGTATTGTAAACGCCTCCGGTTTGCCTCAAGAGCTTGTTCCAGACAATATCGATTTCAGAATGAATGTTTTCAGGAATTATCAACTCCGGTGCCGAATGCCCGAGCGCTTCATCCGAATTGTAACCGAAGATTTTCTCTGCGGCAGGATTCCAGTACCGCGCATTGAATGCCTTATCCCATTCGATAACGCCGGAAATGGTTTGCTCAAGATGCAGAGAAAGCTTTCTCTGCGATTCAACCAGCGCTTCTTCTGTGCGTTTTCGCTCGGTGATGTCATCAAAGTTTACAATAACTTTTTCCAGTTCACCATCGTCGGCGAATATTGGAACTGCGTTAACATTTACCCAAGTCACATAATCTCTGTCAGGTCTGTTAATTCCTGTAATATAGTTATGAAGATGTGTTTTTGTCGCAATTACTTTGCTTACAGGATAATCATCAACTTTCATCTGAGTTAAATCTTCATACAAAAAACACCATGCCGGATCAATAGCCTCTTTCCCTGACATTTGTTCAGCAGTCAGTCCAAGGATAGTTGTTGCTGTAGGATTGCTCATTTGAATACGTGTGTCACTGGCATGCACCACTACACCGACGATAATATTGTTCAATGCCGTTCGATATTCCGCTTCGCTCTTGGCTAAAGCCTCCTCTGCCTTCTTACGCCCGGTGATGTCCTCTCCTGAACCTAAGCTACCTGAAATCCTACCTGTCTCATCTGTCAGTAAAGCGTTGTGCCAGGCAATGACCCGTTCTTCTCCAGTGCTTGTTATAACAGGGTTTTCGTAATACTCAACGTGCCTGATGTCTCCCCTCATCAATTGCCCAAAGACGGACTTAACCTCTTCTTTAATCTGTGGTGGCAGGCAGGTATCGAACCAGTTTTGACCAATCAGTTCGTTTTCATCTTTGTAGCCAAGTGTTTGGTACCCTTTTCTGTTGATCAGTGAAATCTCGCCTTTTTCATTCAAGGCCACCATCACAACACCGGCCACGTCAAAATATGCCTGAGCTCTATCCCGCTCTCTAAGCAGTGATGCTTCAGCCTGCTTGCGCTGCGTGATTTCGGAACGCATTTTTTATGACATAGATGACCACGCACAAAATAATCAGGAAAAGAGAAACAACAAGCCATGCATAAAACCAAACTGTCTGCCACCAGGGCGGTATAATAACAATGTCAACCGACTTACCTTCCTCATTCCACACACCATCATTATTTGAAGCTTTAACGCGAAAGGTGTATCGGCCCGGATCAAGATTAGTGTAGGTAGCGGTGCGTTTATCACTGTTTGTATAGGTAAAATCTCTGTCAAAGCCTTCCATCATATAGGCGTACTGGTTCTTTTGTGAATTTCTATAGTTCAAGGCGACAAACTCAATACTGAACACAGACTGATTATGTTCCAATGTTATTTCTTGAATTTGATTAATCTGTTGCTTTATGGGAGAGTTTTCTCCCACACGCACCGGCTGGTTGAAAAGCTGGAAGTCAGTAAAGGCAACTCTTGGGATATGTTGGTTGTCCGTTAGTCTATTGGGATGAAAAACAGTAAAACCATTTGTGCCACCAAAAAACAACTCACCTGCGGCGTTCTTGTGCGATGCATTCGCGAGGAAACGATTCCCCTGTAGACCGTCACTTTTATCGTAATTTCTAAATATTTTGTTGCCAGGATTGAAGCTCGACAGTCCCTTGTCCGTGCTTATCCAAAGGAGGCCGTGTTCATCTTCTTCAATCGCTACGACACGATTTCCCGCCAGACCATCTCGCTCATAGTATCGATCAAAACTTTGTGTAAACGCATCATATCTATTCAAGCCGTTATTGGTTCCAATCCAAATATCACCTTGATCATCTTCAAATATCGTATGAACCAAATCGTTGCTCAAACTCTTTCGATCGTTACTGTCGTGTTGGTAATTAGTAAAAACTTCTCTAGCGGGGTCAAATTGACTTAGACCGGGCTCCCCCCCGATCCAGACATTACCCCTGGAGTCGACGAATAAAGCCGTTACCCAGTTGGAGCTAAGACTATTGGGATCGGATTTGTCATGGGAATAGTGAACAAATGTGTTTTTCGCGATATCAAATTTATCCAGGCCAACCGTATACGCAGCAATCCACAATATGTCTCTTTTCGGATCCATCGCCAAATCATAAATAGTGTCACTGCCAAGTGTGTTCGAATCAAACGGATCATTATGATAGCGTACAAAGTGTCCTTGTTCAGGACGGAAACGATTCAAGCCTGAACCATTTGTACCGATCCAAAAATCACCCCGCCAATCTTCAGTTATCGCTAAAATGTCATTGCTGCTGATACTGGTGGGATCATCCTCATCATGCGTATAATGCACGAAGGTGTTCTGCGTTTTATCAAGACGATTCAGCCCCCCACCTTCAGTTCCAATCCAAATCAAATCATGCTTGCCCTGGTAGATGCTTCGCACATTATTGTTACTTAAACTAGTGCAGCGTCTCATTGAATTGATGCTACCTTTTCGCAATTTAACATATTGGCCCAAGCGTGGGGGTGGAAGAAACCCATCAAATCAATTTTCCATCAGGGTACGCACCTGCTG
>PIVM01000018.1 GCA_003353945.1 Gammaproteobacteria bacterium | reverse complement strand
ATTGTTCGGGGATTTCACCCTCCGCCATAGGCGCAACACTCGATACGGGTGGTTGGTTAGACCTTGCCCGACAGGGACTTGCACCCTTCAAGATGCATCAAGATTAAACTTGACGCTCTAACGCCGGAAAATTTTAATGCGAAAGTCATGGAAGCTGAAGGCCATAATGAAGACTTACATCAGAGCGTAAAGGAAAAAGTACTTGGCAACCCTAGAATGCTTGAACTGATGAGCATATTGGGTGTTAAACGCCCAGCATAACATTAGCTGAGTTTTTAGTGAGTTCCAATTTTTATTGTAGCAAATGGCCGGTTAAACTATAAATAACGTTCTGGCTATGACCGCAGTTATGGCTTTATCGTCGGTTTCAAATCCGACATCGCATCCGATTCATGACAAACTGGCTGACAAGGCCTCTAGAAACTGATTGTTTTCATCCGACGTGCTCACGGTGACACGCAGACATTGGGCGAGCAACGGATGAGCGCCGTCAAGCAACTTCACCAACACGCCTCGTTGTTTCAGCGCTTCAAAAACATCTCTCGCTGATTTTTTCTGACAACGCAGCAATAAAAAATTAGCCTCGCTCGGCCATACATCAATACCGGCAACAGTGCTCAGCGTTTTGAGCAGGCGCTCCCTCTCACTGCATAATATAGCGGCCTGATCCATTAGCAAATCATAATGGCGCAGTGCAAATTCAGCGCTGTACTGGGTCAGCACATTGATATTGTAGGGCAGACGAACTTTATCGATTTCTGTCAGCCAGAGTGGATGCCCGACCAACATGCCCAAACGCAATCCCGCCAACCCTATCTTTGAAACGGTGCGCATCACCACGACATTGTCGTACTCATCCAGCAACGACAAATGATCAGCATCGGTAAATGCCGTGTAGGCTTCATCCAGCACCACCAAACCTTGTGCCGCCTCAATAACAGCCCGCACTTTTTTCTCACTGAATAAATTACCCGTTGGATTATTCGACAAGGCGAGAAAAATCAAATGTGGTTGATGCTGCTTAATCTCGGCCAACATATTATCCTGATCAAGATCAAAATCCGCCTGCAAGGGCACGCCGATATAGTTCATTTGAACAAATTGAGCAATCACTCGATACATGACGAAGGATGGCTCCGGGGCGAGAACACTTCGTCCCGGCCCTGCCATAGCTAGCGCCAGATGTTGAATAATTTCATCCGACCCGTTACCCAATAAGATGCTGTGTTTTTCATCTATTCCCATTGCACGGCGCAGACCGGATTTCACGTTATCTGCTTGAGGATCCGGGTAGCGGTTAAGGGACACCGTTTGCAGCTCTTGCAGCCACTGCTGCTGCAACTCAGTCGGCCATCCGTAGGGATTTTCCATTGCATCCAGTTTCACCATGCCACCAGCATCCGCCACATGATAGGCCGACATTGCTCGCACATCCTCTCGAACCAGATTTTTAACTCGCTCAGCAAGCACATCGGTTTTTGTTGACACTGTTCTTGACACTGCAGCACCTCTACATGCTTTGAATCAATCCTGACACTGGATTATTTCTTAATACGATACTCAGCAGAACAAGCATGAGCCGTCAAAGACTCACCGCGCGCTAACACCGAAGCGACCTTACCTAACTCGGAAGCTCCTTGCTCAGAACAATGAATCAGCGAAGTACGCTTTTGAAAATCATACACCCCTAACGGTGATGAAAAACGAGCAGTTGCTGATGTTGGCAACGTATGATTGGGACCGGCGCAATAATCGCCTACCGCCTCAGCGGTATATCGACCCATAAAGATGGCGCCCGCATTTTTAATGTCGGGCAACCACTGCTGCGGATTTTCTACCGATAATTCCAAATGTTCCGGTGCAATACGATTAACAATCGCCAGAATCTGTTGCTGATCGCTCGCCAATATCAACACCCCGCGACGCGCCAGAGATGCTGTAATAATTTCCTTACGTTCCATGCTGGGCAATAATTTTTCCATTGCCACAACCACTTGCTCGAGATATTCCGCATTGTCACTGATCAAAATGGACTGAGCATCTTCATCATGCTCGGCCTGGGAAAACAGATCCATTGCAATCCACTCGGGATCGGTTTTCCCATCACAAATCACCAGAATTTCAGAGGGACCCGCCACCATATCCAGCCCTACTTCACCAAACACCATGCGCTTGGCAGTTGCCACATAGATGTTGCCGGGGCCAACAATTTTATCCACTTTGGGCACCGTGCTTGTTCCATACGACAGAGCAGCAATCGCCTGGGCGCCACCTATGCTGAACACACGATCAACACCCGCAATCGCTGCCGCTGCCAACACCATATCATTCATTTTTCCGCCGCTTGCTGGCGATACCATAATGATTTCGTCAACGTCTGCCACCTTGGCCGGGATCGCGTCCATTAATACGGTTGAAGGATATGCAGCCTTTCCACCCGGCACATAAATACCTACCCGTTCAATGGGGCGGACAATTTGCCCCAGCACTGTGCCGTCCTTCTCTTCGTACTGCCAACTATCCTGCTTTTGATATTCGTGGTATATACGAATACGCTCGGCTGCTGACTCCAGGGCAACTCTTTGTTCTGGGTTGATCCGTTGCAATGCCGCATGCAAACTTTGCTGGCTTATTTCTAACTGCAGCGCATCATCAAGCTTCAGTTGATCATACTTAGCCGTTAACTGTAACAACGCATCATCGCCATACTGCTTCACTGCAGATAAAATATCAGATACCGCTGCGTTCACTTTGGTATCGGATACCGCCTCCCAGGCCAACAAACTGTTTAGCTGCTTCTCAAAATCCGTGGCGCAGGCATCCAAACGATTGATAGAAAATGCGTCATTCATTGCGTTTACCCAGTCGAGAATTAGTATAAGAGTTTGTTAGCATCGCGGTATGAAATATTCAAAGGTCAGAAGCCGTTAATGCAGAAGCAATCTGATCAACGACAGGCTGAATCCGTCGGTGCTTCATTTTCATGGAAGCCTTGTTAACAATCAGGCGGGAACTGACCGGCGCTATCATCTCCATTGGCATTAATCCATTGGCCTTCAGCGTGTTTCCTGTTTCCACTATATCAACAATCTGATCTGCCAACTGCATTAAGGGCGCCAGTTCCATTGCACCATAGAGCTTGATAATATCAGCCTGCATACCCTGCTCGGCATAATAACGTTTGGCAACATTGACAAATTTAGTGGCCACTTTAATGCGTTGCCCGGATAACGCGGGCGCATTAACCGGACCTGCCGTCATCAGATTGCACTTGGCAATCTGTAAGTCCAACATCTCATACAAGCCTTCACTGCCATGTTCTAACAACATGTCTTTGCCAGCAACACCCATGTCGGCCGCACCGTAACGCACATAGGTCGTCACATCGGCACCACGCAATAACAACAAACGAACGTCCGCATTATTGGTCGGAAAAATTAATTTTCGGCTGCGATTGAGATCTTCCAGCGGCTCAATATCGGCAGCCTTCAATAAAGGAAGTGTTTCCCCCAGTATACGGCCTTTGGTCAGCGCAATGGTCAGTTGATCACTCATTGTAAACAAACACCTTTCTTAGGGCCTTGGAATTAAAAGATTGTCCCAAGATTGTGGAGGATTTTGGTTCAGCTTCAAGGCGTATCAAGGGGCGCATAGTGGGCCTATGTAACCCTTGATACAAGGCAGAAGCTGGGCCAAAAGACCCGCAAGATGGGATAATGTTTTATTTCCACGGCCCTTATATCACGATCGGCAATCAACCCGGAACACGACGAATATTCGCCCCCAGCAATTGCAGTTTTTCTTCGATGCACTCGTACCCCCGATCAATATGATAAATACGGTCCACCTTTGTTTCTCCCTCTGCAACCAATCCTGCAATAACCAGACTGGCGGAGGCTCTTAAATCTGTAGCCATGACTGGCGCACTACGCAATGTTTCCTGACCAATGACAATAGCTGTATTGCCTTCAACGGTGATATTCGCTCCCATACGATTCATTTCATGCGTTTGTATCAAGCGATTCTCAAACACCGTTTCTGTTACTGTCGAGGTTCCCTCCGCAATGGCATTCATGGCCGTAAACTGAGCCTGCATATCCGTGGGAAATGCCGGGTAGGGAGCCGTTCGAATACTAACAGCCGTCGGACGGCGACCGTGCATATCCAACTCAATCCAATCTTCTCCGGTTGTAATATCAGCCCCGGCCTCCTCCAGTTTGATCAGAACCGCATCGAGCAAATCAGCACGCGTATCCTTTAATTTAATCCGTCCCCTGGTTGCTGCGGCAGCGACCAGATAAGTACCCGTTTCAATCCGATCCGGCATCACCGCATATTCACAACCGTGCAATCGCTCCACACCTTCAATATGGATCGTATCCGTACCAATACCCGATATCTTTGCTCCCATGGCGTTCAGGCATCGGGCTAAGTCCACAACCTCCGGTTCGCGGGCAGCATTTTCTATTACCGTTTGCCCCTCGGCAAGCACCGCTGCCATTAAAATATTCTCGGTACCACCGACAGTCACTATATCCAATAAAATTCGTGCCCCCTGCAGCCGTCCGGTTCGTCGGGCATGTATATAACCATCCTCGACCTCAATTTCAGCACCCAGAGCCTCTAACCCCCGCAGATGCAGATCGACGGGTCGACTCCCGATGGCACAGCCGCCAGGAAAAGAGACATGAGCCTCACCAAATCGGGATAGCAACGGGCCCAGCACCAGAATCGATGCACGCATGGTTTTAACCAGTTCATAGGGGGCCGTAAATTGACTGATCGTATTCGCGTTGACTTCAATACCCAGTTTTTCATCAATGACAACCTCAACGCCCATACAACCCAGCAGCTCAATCATGGTTGTTATGTCATGGAGATGAGGCAGATTGGTGATTTTTATCAATTCATCGCTAAGCAGTGTTGCCGCCAGAATCGGCAGTGCTGAATTTTTGGCCCCGGAAATGCGAATACTGCCATCTAAACGCTCTCCACCTTTTATAATCAGCTTGTCCATACTCTACTCTCCATACGCTACTCCCCGTCAGCAAAAATGCCTCGATCCAATAACTGCGATACCCTACGACTGCGATGCCCATTGCTCTTTTGTAAAAAGCTTCATATTCACTGCATGGACGCTGCCGTCTGCGATACGGTCATTGATGGCCGCATAAACCAACTGCTGTCGCTTTAAACTTGACAGGCCTTCAAACACATCACTAATGATGGTCAGTTCAAAATGACGACCATCACCCTGCACCTGCGCTTCACACCCCTCAAGCTTCTCTTCCAGCAACTGCTTGACTGCTTCGTTATCCATTGACTACCCCATCTGGCAAAAAAATTAAAAACCGCTGTATTCTATGCAAACAGTCACTAAAAGGCGAATGTTCAAACTAAATGAGCGAGAAAGCGAACAACGCCATACCCTTTATTCTTGTACTGGCATAACTTCATCAAGAGCAGACACTTTCATTAGATTCATCATCTTTTCGGGCAAACGAATAAACCGTATGTCCTTACCCATTGCCCGTGCCCGTCGGTACCAAGCCAGTAATAATGCAAGACCAACACTGCCGCTATAGGTCACAGCTGACAGGTCAATGGTGCAAACATCACTTGATTGCTGCAGGAAATCATTACCTTGCTGCTCAAGTAACAGCACCGTATCAAAATCAAGTCGCCCACGGACCATCGCAAGATCCTTCGAATCTGACTGCAAACAGGCCGCCATCAGGCATCCTTCTTGTTGTTGTTGTTGTTGCTGTTGCTGCTGCTGCTGCTGCTGCTGCTGAATTCCTGCGGTGCCACACTCCAGGTTTCAATCACTTTTTCCATATCTTTATCATATTTCTGCATCGCCGAGTCAAATTGACTGCGGTACACCTGACCAATATTGATCGACTCAATCGTGACATTACGCAACTTCCACTGCTTTTTTTTATTCTGTCTCATTTTGAATACAACCACATAGGGTTGCTCGGCAGTGCCATGAATCAATTGCGTCACACTGACACTTTTACCCTGCTTGATTTTTTCGATATCACTGGCACGTGCCGGCTGGATTTCAATTTTGTGACCATTAAAGGTGAGCAAACCCTTGCCATACGTTTTAACCAGTCCTTCCTTGAAGGTGTCACTGAATCGATTTACTTGCGCAACAAAGTGCTTGCGCTCATCATCCGTTTTTAGCGCCATATAGCGCTTTTTGCTCGCATACTTGCCCATTACTGAACGGGCGAAACTTTTGAAGTCTACGATCGGGTCAATGATGCGCTCAATCTCATCATAAAAGCGCTCAGGATCTTTGTCGAAATACTGTTTTGCCTCCGTAATCACTGTGATCAAGGCTTCAGTGGTTTTTTCAATAACCTGATGTGGCGATTGCTGAGCCACATCTGCTGCTGCCATCTGCACGGGCAGAGCAAACCAGCTCAATATGACAGCCAATAGAAATGTCCTTCCCGATTTCATTAACCTTGGCATAAACAAACTCCTGATTGTGGGGGGTGTATATCATTCTCTCAGTCAGCAAAAAGCCTAAGAATCACTTGCTAAAGGACGCCATCACTTTACCGATCAACTCTTCGAGCACAATGGCGGAAGCCGTATCTTCAATTTCATCGCCATCCACCAGGACTTCCTCATCACCCCCGATGGATATCGAAATATACTGTTCACCCAGCACGCCCGCTGTCTGGATTGCAGCGATGCTGTCGATAGTGAGAAAGTCCACCCTGGCATCAATTGCCAGAGTGACAACCGCCTCATAATCGTCACTATCCAGGTGAATCGTTTTAACGCGCCCAATGGTGACACCGGCAGAAGATGCTTTCGCGCCCGCTTGCAATCCACCAACGTTCGAAAAACGCGCCGTCAGTTGATAAGAGTCGCTATTATAATCCCGGTTCAATCCACTGACCTGAATGGCAATCACAACAAAGGCAAAAAAGCCCACGACTAAAAAAAGTCCGACAGCGATTTCCAGGTGTTTTGCCTGCATTTACATTAATCTCCAAACATCACTGCGGTTAACAGAAAATCCACGCCTAAAACTGCCAGCGATGAGAAGACGACCGTGCGCGTGGTCGACTCACCAATGCCTGCCGCCGTTGGCCTAGCATTATAACCCTGATAAACCGCAATCCAGGTCACCAGCACACCAAATACCAGAGATTTAATAATGCCATTGACAACATCGTCATAAAAATCGACTGCTGATTGCATATTGCTCCAGTAGGAGCCATGATCCAGACCTAACAAATTCACTCCCACGAGCTGTCCACCATAGACGCCAATGACAGAAAAAACGGCAGCAAGCAAGGGCATCGAAATAAAACCTGCCCAGAGCCGGGGAGCAACCACACGGTGAAGCGGGTCAATACCAATCATCTCCATTGAGGCCAGCTGCTCTGTGGCTTTCATTAGACCAATTTCAGCTGTCAACGCCGAACCCGCCCGCCCGGCAAACAACAGGGCGGTGACCACTGGCCCCAGCTCTCTGACCAAAGACAGCGCCACCATCTGCCCCAAGGCCTGCTCGGCACCAAAACGGGACAAGGTATTAAATCCCTGCAATCCCAGCACCATACCAATAAACAAACCTGATACGGCAACGATCAATAGTGATAAAACACCGACACGATAGAGTTGGCGAAGAAGCAGGCGATATCGCTCAACGGATACCGGCAGCCACAACGCGGCGTGCCACAATATCAGAGCGGAGCGCCCCAAAGATCGCATATTTTCTATGGCATTCTTTCCCTGCTGCTGAAAGAAATCCATTTCAAGCACACCCAAAATCACTGCGAAGATCGGAAGCCGGAAAATCAAAGGCTACCGGGCCATCAGCTAATCCCTGCATAAACTGACATACATGCGGGTCTTTATGCTGCAACAAATGATCGGGTGTCCCGTGACATACAATCTTCCCATCGGCCAATAGATAGATGTAATCAGCGATCTGCGCAGTTTCCGCGACATCATGAGATACAATCACACTGGTCATGCCCATGGTTTCATTCAGGGATTTAATGAGCTTTAACAACACGCCCATGCCAATCGGATCCTGCCCGGCAAAAGGCTCGTCATACATGACAATTTCTGGTTCAAGCGCCACTGCCCGCGCCAATGCAGCTCTGCGCGCCATGCCACCGGATAGTTGTGAGGGCATCAAGTCGCGTGCGCCGCGCAAGCCAACTGCCTGCAGTTTCATTAGTACTAAATCCCGCACATAGGTTTCAGGCAATGTTGTATGCACTCGAATCGGTAATGCAACGTTGTCAAACACCGTCATGTCCGTAAACAGAGCACCACTTTGAAATAGCATCCCCATGCGTTGCCTGAGTGTATATAAGGCTCGGCGGTTGAGAGTGGAAATGTTTTGACCATCCATCGTGATCGTACCGCCATCTGGTCGCAACTGGCCGCCGATCATGCGCAGCAATGTTGTTTTGCCGGTCCCACTAGGCCCCATGATAGCTGTAATTTTTCCCTGTTTGACATCAAGATCAATATGATCGAAAATTGAGCGATTATCGATAGCGTAGCAAAGCCCTCGGACCTCAATCAGCGACATCATAATAAAAATGGCCATCCTTTTCAGCGTCTTCAGCGTCACCGTAACAACAAATACGGCTGGGCAATATTCATGGGCGCAATTGTAGCGGAGAAAAGGTTATAATACTAAGTTTGCCATGATCGACTTGGGTCAAGCTGATCATGGCAAACGATTCCTAAGTTCGTATAGCCCTAAATAAGGTAGATCCCCCCTAATGTCCCTAGTGATCGCTGCATTATGCGTTGGTTTTGTTGGTTTGATATGGAGTGCCGACCGTTTTGTTGCAGGTGCAGCAGCCATTGCACACAACCACGGCATGTCTACCGTGATGATTGGTTTAACCATTGTTGCCCTGGGAACTTCAGCACCGGAAATTCTCGTCTCAATCGATGCGGCACTAACGGATGCAAGCCAATTGGCCGTCGGTAATGCGATTGGCTCAAACCTGGCAAATCTTGGCATGGTACTCGGCATCACCGCATTAGTCTCACCGATTCCCATTGTTACCCGCCTGCTTGGCAGAGAGTTGCCTTTATTACTGTTTGTCACCATGCTGGGGGGCTATTGCATTTACGATTTGAACCTGGATGTTATCGACGGCATTGCATTGCTTGGATGTCTGGCTGCGGTCTTTTTTCTTCTCATCTACAACAAGACGCATCAACCCCACCCAGAAGAAGAAACAGATCTGGAGTCCATCCCGGAGTTTTCCCCTGTGAAAGCTTGGGGGTGGTTTCTGGTGGGCCTCGTATTGCTGTTAATCAGTGCAGACGCTCTGGTATGGGGGGCAACCGAGCTGGCTCGCCACTTTGCCGTAAGCGAATTGATTATTGGCTTAACCGTGGTTGCAGTTGGCACCAGTCTGCCTGAATTGGCAGCCTCTGCAGCCAGTGCGCTGAAGGGGCATCACGAGATCGCACTGGGTAATATTCTCGGATCGAATATGCTAAATATATTGGGCGTGTTGGCAATGCCCGCCCTCATCAATCCTACCGAGCTTGAACCTGACGTGATTAGCCATCATTATGCCGCAATGACAGCAATGACCCTACTGTTGGCCGTCTTCATGTATATCCAAGTCTGGCGCAAACGCCAAGATCATCCGGTATTAGGGCGAACAATCGGTGCAATTTTTGTCATACTATATGGCTTATATTATGCGAGCCTTGTTTAGATGACTGCAGGGATAAATACCAGCTGTCTATCCAAACGAGTTGAGCCAGACGAGCTAGGCCAAACGAAAAACAAACTCGATAACGAACAAAATATGAGCAATATTTCTATCTCTGAATCCGCCAGACGCACTATCGATATGGAACTGGATGCCATAAGAGCGCTGAGTGCACGGATCAACAAGGATTTTGAGCAAGCTGTTCGTTTGCTGCTTGATTGCAAAGGGCGCGTAATCGTTACAGGGATGGGCAAATCAGGCCATATCGGCAATAAAGTTGCGTCAACACTCGCCAGCACAGGTACACCTGCATTTTTTGTACATCCGGGCGAAGCCAGTCACGGCGATATGGGCATGATTACTGAAAGCGATGTTGTTATTGCACTTTCCAATTCCGGCACCACCCATGAGGTTGTTACCATTTTGCCCTTGATCAAACGGATGGGCACACCCTTAATCGCCATGACAGGCGACCCAAGCTCCACGCTTTCAATGGCAGCCGACATTAATCTGGATGTGAGTGTCGAAACCGAGGCTTGTCCATTAGGCCTGGCCCCAACGTCCAGTACCACGGTCACGCTTGTCATGGGTGATGCTATCGCCATTGCCCTGTTGGAATCGCGAGGATTTACAGCAGAGGATTTTGCCTTTTCTCATCCGGGAGGCGCACTGGGGCGCAAGCTATTGCTCAAAGTGTCTGAGATCATGCACACGGGCAAGGCAATTCCCAGTGTCGGCGAAGATGTCTATTTACGCGATGCATTGTTGGAAATGAGCGCCAAAGGACTTGGCATGACAACTATCCTTGATATAAAGGGCAAATTGAAAGGCATATTTACCGACGGTGATCTGCGTCGATGCCTTGACCACAACCACGATATTCATCAGACACCGATCGTTAACGTCATGACAAGTAACTGCAAAACCATTCATAAAGAACTTCTTGCCGCCGAAGCACTACATCATATGGAAGAAAGAAAAATCACATCACTGGCTATTGTGGACCCCCAAGATTATCTTATCGGCATTGTGCACTTGCATGACATACTAAAAGCAGGGGTGGCCTGAACATGCAAACAGATGAAGCCCATAATCAAGACACCACTCCCCCGTCAATTCAGGCACTCGCAAGTGTCATTGAGTTGCTGGTACTGGATGTCGATGGCGTGATGACCGATGGCCGTCTCTACTTCAGCAATCATGGAGAAGAGCTTAAAGCCTTTGATATTCAAGACGGGCTGGGCATCAAACTATTACAACAGCAGGGCGTTCACGTCGCCATCATCACGGGGCGCCAATCCGCATTAGTTGCAAATCGCGCTGAAAACCTGGGTATTCGTTCAGTGATACAGGGTCGCGAAGACAAGCTTCAGGCACTCGACGAATTGAGGAGTGAACTGGCGCTGGAATATACACAAATCGCGTACCTGGGTGACGACCTGCCGGATCTTTCTGCCATTCGAGCGGCAGGCCTGGGTATGGCTGTTGGCGATGCCCATCATTTTGTTGCCAATTATGCTGATTGGCAAACAAGAGCCAATGGCGGACAGGGCGCTGTTCGAGAAACCTGTGAATTGATACTGGCCGCTAAAGGCCAGCTGAAAAATGCACTGGAAAACTATCTTTAGGGGCAGGATAATTTTCCCCCTTAATAAGCTATGCATCGCATCATTTGTGTATCGATATGAAGATAATCCGCTCGACCCGCCAACGCATCTATCGGCTAACTGGTTTGGCGATTTTAATGCTCTTTCTGATCACCTGGGACTCTAGCTCACCTCCCATCCCTGGTTTTTCGCCGCCCCCCAACCAAAACCTGGATATTCCAGAAAGTTACCTGATCAATATCCGCAGCACACACTATGACGAAACGGGTACGCTGACATATGAACTGACTGCCGATCAAACTGAGCACCTTTTAATCTCTGAGCACACAAAACTAACGCAGCCGACAATCACGTATTTCACCACTGCATCACCCTGGCAAGTTCATGCAGAGAACGGCACCATTTCTCAAGACGGCAATCTAATTGAATTAACTAATAATGTTGTACTGCAGCAAAAAAACACACAATCAGAGTTACACACGCAGTATCTAAGTATCAAGCCAAATGATAAGATTGCTGAAACGACTGCGGAAATCGTGTTACGCAGTCGTGAAGGCGTTACCCGCGCCGTGGGCATGCAAGCATTGCTGGATCGGGACCTCTATAAATTGCAGTCAAATGTTGTTGGCCTTTATGAAAAAAATCCCCCCGCTAACGAATAGAATAATACTTGCCATATTATTAATAGCCTTACCCTCGATGGGTATCGCCCTGCCAGATGACGATCAGCAACCCATTCACATCCAGGCTAACAGCGCTGAACGCGATGAACGCAAGGGCATAACAACGTATACAGGTAACGTCATCATATCCCAAGGCAGCTTGGTGATTGAAGCTGATAAAATCATCATCTACAGTCAAGACAACGACATCAGTCGCATCATCGCTACCGGAAAACCAGCCCATTTTCAGCAAAAACCAAAACCAGAAAAGGCAGTTATTCATGCGCGCGGCAACACGATACGTTTTTTTATTGATAAGGGGCATGTTCAGCTGATCAATAATGCATCGCTCGTGCAGGAGGACTCCACCGTTCGCAGTGATATAATCGACTATTACATTAATGATCAGAAAATCAAAGCCAGCAGCTCCAACAAGGGCAAATCCAATCAGGCGCAAAGCACCCAGCGAGTAGAAGTCGTTATTCCCCCTAAAAAAGTAGGACCTCAATAGGGCATGTCAACTCTCCAAGCACTCAATCTAGCAAAAAAATATAAAAGCCGGGTGGTGGTCGAAGATGTCTCACTTCGCGTCAGCAGTGGTGAAGTTGTTGGCTTGTTAGGCCCAAATGGAGCGGGGAAAACGACCTGTTTTTATATGATCGTGGGTATTATCAGCTCAGACCACGGTAGAATTTTGCTCGGCGGCAATGACATTACAGCCTTGCCTGTGCATGGCCGAGCCCGCCAGGGTGTTGGTTATTTACCCCAGGAAGCCTCTATTTTTCGCAAATTATCCGTACAAGATAATATTCTTGCCATACTGGAAACTCGCCGCAGCTTAAATCGTAAACAACGCCATGAGAAACTTGAGCAACTACTGCAGGAATTCCATATTACTCACATCCGCAAAAGCCTGGGTATGTCGCTGTCAGGGGGAGAGAGGCGTCGAGTCGAAATCGCACGCGCCTTAGCAACAGAGCCATCGTTTATGTTACTGGATGAACCGTTTGCTGGAGTTGACCCCATTTCAGTCAATGATATCAAGCAAATTATAAATCACCTTAAAAAGAAAAACATCGGCATTCTCATTACTGACCATAATGTCAGAGATACTCTGGATATCTGTGAAAAGGCCTTTATAGTTAACGAGGGGCATATTATCGCTGAAGGTGATCCCGAATCGATATTACGTCATGAAAAAGTCAAGGAAGTCTACTTAGGAGACGAATTCCGTCTATAAAAATAAGCTCAATCAGGTTTTATCAGATTATGCATTGCCTGACCGTTGAGGCAAGGCTAAACTTAACATTGCCTGCTACAATAACGACTGCCACCCACAAAGCACCGTATTAGAGTGCTTATGTAGTAAGAGGATCACGCTTCTCGGTTATGAAACAATCGCTTCAGCTTAAATTAGGCCAGCAACTGACCATGACACCTCAGTTGCAGCAAGCGATTCGCCTACTTCAATTGTCCACCCTCGACTTGCAACAAGAGATACAACAAGCACTGGACTCCAATCCAATGCTGGAAACGTCGGAGGATAACGTTGACAATGAAGAAGGTGATCGCGAACCGAACAGCACCGACTCTCTTGAAGAGCTAGGTCTGGCGTCGTCCACTTCATCTGAAACGTTAAGCAAATCTGAAGATACTCAGCAAAGCACTGAGCAAACCAGTAACGACACTGACAGTGAGTGGAGCAATGATATTCCCAGTGAGCTGCCTGTTGATAGCAACTGGGATGATGTTTACCCCACTAACTCCGCCCCCAGCAGCGCTCCAACAGAAGACACTGACTTTGATTTTGAGTCACGAAACAGCGCAAGCGAAACCTTGTATGATCATCTGATGTGGCAGTTAAATCTAACGCCCATGTCTGAAACAGACTATTTTATTGCTCTGTCCATCATCGATGCTCTCGACAACGGTGGAATGCTCACCACCCCACCTGAGGACATTCACAAAAGTTTTGATCCAGAGCTTGAAATAGAGCTGGATGAAGTCGAAGCGGTTCGTCATCGCATACAGTTATTCGATCCCGTCGGTATCGCCAGTCTCGACCTAAGAGAATGCCTGTTGGTACAACTCAAACAATTGGATGCCGATACGCCACTACTTAAGGAAGCACAATTAATTGTTGATAAATATCTCGCTCTATTAGGCAGCCATGACTATACCCAATTGATACGGCGCACCAAATTAAAAGAACCGCAGCTGAAAGAGGCAATAGGGCTCATTCAAAGTATGCACCCGCGCCCGGGCGAACAGATTGACAGCTCTGAAACAGAATATATCGTACCTGACGTTTTTGTCAGAAAAACCGAAGGGCGCTGGCTTGTTGAGCTCAATCCAGAGATTGCGCCCAAATTGCGGATCAACAACAGCTACGCATCAATGGTCAAACGAGCAGATAACAGCCCGGATAACACCTACTTACGTGATAATTTGCAAGAAGCACGTTGGTTTCTGAAAAGCCTGCAAAGCCGTAACGAAACATTAATGAAAGTCGCTACGCGTATCGTAGAACACCAGCGCGGTTTTCTGGATTATGGCGAAGAAGCAATGAAACCCCTGGTGTTGCATGACATTGCCGAAGCAGTCGAAATGCACGAATCGACGATATCTCGCGTCACCACACGAAAATACATGCATACACCGCGCGGAATTTACGAGTTGAAGTACTTCTTTTCAAGCCATGTCAGCACCGATACTGGCGGCGAGTGTTCGTCCACGGCGATAAGGGCTATTATTAAAAAACTGGTTGCCGCCGAAGATCAGCGAAAACCTCTTAGCGACAACAAAATTACAACATTATTGGCGGATCAAGGCATTAAAGTTGCCCGCCGAACGATTGCAAAATACCGTGAATCCCTCTCCATTCCACCGTCCAATGAAAGAAAACGCCTGGTTTAGACTGGATTGATTCAACACAAACTAATTTCGGCTATTTGAACAGGGCAGTAAACAAATAGCCACTTGTAGGGGAGAAGCAATGCCCCTGAACACTAACAGCATAAGGAGCTACGCCTATGCAAATTAATATCAGCGGCCATCATGTAGAAGTCACTCCTGCACTGCGCGACTATGTGGCCAATAAGTTAAGCAGACTGGAGAGGCATTTCGATAGTATCACTAACACACAAGTCACTCTCATCGTGGAGAAAATGCGACAGAGAGCCGAAGCTTCTGTACACGTATCCGGAGCAGATCTGTTTGCACAATCTGAACATCAGGACATGTATGCTGCAATTGATGCACTGGCAGACAAATTGGACCGACAGATTATCAAGCACAAAGAAAAACTCCTTGGCCGCAAACAGGGTAATCCCCGCAACTGACTAAACTCACTTGACGGAACGAAAAAGACGGACATGCAATTACAATCCATTTTGACGCCTGAGCGCACTCTTTGTGGTGCGCCGGGCAGTAGCAAAAAACGCGTTTTTGAAACCGTTGCTGATTTTATCTGTAACGACATTCCCGAACTCAGCACCAATGAGATATTTTCAGCACTGATTGCCCGCGAAAAACTTGGCAGCACCGGCGTGGGTAATGGCATTGCCATTCCTCATTGTCGAATGAAGAACTGTCGATCAACATTTGGCGCGCTAATCAAACTGCAACAGACTGTAGATTTTGATGCCATAGATGACCACCCAGTCGATATTCTGTTTGTATTGCTGGTGCCAGAGGAATCGAACCAGGAACACCTGCAAACGCTGGCAACACTGGCGGAACTGTTCGATCAAACCGCCTTTTGTAAATCACTTCGCAATGCACAAAACAGCGAAGCGCTGTACCAAAGCGCAATCAATTTTCAACAGGCAGCTTAAGAAACAGACACACTAAATAACTTGGAAAAACCGGGTGCGAGAAGGTTCTCAACTGCGAAAACTGTCTTTTTTTGGGTGATCGACCAGCAGAACAGGACCAGTCAAACATTGTCAGTTGTACCCCAGCAAGCACCTCCCCTGCAACTCTATGACATGGAAAATCGATATGATGAAACTGGTCATCATCAGTGGCCGCTCAGGATCAGGGAAAAGTACGGCACTCAACGTACTTGAGGATGTGGGTTTTTATTGTGTCGACAACCTTCCTGCTGACCTGCTACCCGCCCTGGTAGAAAAAACACGGCACAACGCCTCAGATGAATACAGACATATTGCTGTCAGTATTGACGCCCGCAATGCCACGGCAAATTTTGATTCAGTGCCGACACTGATTAAACAACTGCCGCCAGACGTGGACTCTGACATCATTTATCTTGATGCCAATGGCTCAACGCTTATAAAACGTTTTAGTGAAACCCGACGTAAACATCCGCTCAGCAACAAACAAGTCGCTCTGCGTCAAGCCATAGCAGAAGAAAGTGAATTACTGGAACCTATTGCCACCGCAGCTGATCTGACAATTGATACCAGCCATATGGGCGTACATGAGCTTCGTGACATTGTAAAAAAGCGGGTCCACAGTGATCCAGGCGCCAGAGGAATGTCAATTCTATTTATATCCTTCGGCTTCAAAAAGGGTATCCCCATTGATGCCGATGTTGTTTATGATGTTCGTTGCCTTCCCAATCCCTACTGGTTACCCAATTTGCGTAGCCAAACCGGCACTGACAAAGATGTCATCGATTTCCTCAACGACCAGGATGAAGTCAATGAGATGTTTGAGGATATTTGCCAGTATCTGGACAAGTGGTTACCTAGATTCGAAAGCAATAGCCGCAGCTACATGACCATAGGCATAGGTTGCACCGGAGGCATGCATCGTTCGGTCTATTTGAGTGAACGATTAAAAAACTGGTATGCTGAGCATCATAAAAACGTGCAGGTACATCATAGGGAACTTCATAATGTCTGATGATTTGCAATTATCATGATTCGCTCTCAGATCACAATTGTCAACAAACTTGGCCTGCACGCTCGTGCAGCAGCCAAATTTGTATCCTTGAGCACGTCCTTTGCGAGTCGTATCGAAGCAGGTAACGAGGACAAATTGGTAGATGGCAAAAGCATTATGGCAATAATGATGCTCGCCGCAGGTCAAGGCACCGTCCTGAATCTGCATGTTGAGGGAGCGGATGAACAACAGGCATTTGAAGCGCTGGAATCGCTTATCAACAACCGCTTTGACGAAGACGAATAAGTCCTGAATTTTCTGTCACACTACGCCATACCACACTACGCGTCCTACTGAGTTTTCCAGATTCAACATAATACCGCATTCCAAGTTGTTGTAAGCCAAGCTATAAAGGATAATGGTGGGTTATAGGGCCGTGGAAATAAAAAATCATCCCAAAATCCTCCCCAATTTTGGGATGATTCTTTATTTGCGCAGCTCTTAAGCACTAAAATTTAGTGTTGCCTGTTTAACCGAGCCCTGCTTATGCCGCATACCGCAGAACAACATCAAACGCAGCAACATTTGCAAGCCCTGAATGACGCCTTGGCCTGCGGCACCTTTCTGCCTGTTCAACGCATGCTGAACAGCCTGTCACCCGCAAACGTCGCCCACCTTCTTGAATCATCACCCCCTCGTCTACGACACGCACTCTGGCAACTGGTGGAAATTGAAGACGAAGGAGAAATACTGCAGTTTCTCAGCGAAGAAGTGCAAAACCAGTTTCTGCAACAGATGGATACCCAAGAGGTTGTCGCTGTCACAGAAGGACTGGAAGCTGATGATATCGCCGATATCCTTCAGCAGCTGCCCGACACAGTCATCCGCGAAGTTCTACAAGCCATGGATGCTCAGGACCGTCACCGTGTTGAACGCGTGCTGACATACGACGAAGACAGCGCCGGCGGTTTAATGAATACCGACACCATCACCGTACGACCGCGTCTAACACTGGATGTCGTGCTGCGCTACCTGCGTCGCCATGATCAACTACCCGGCATGACTGACAACCTGCTTGTAGTGAATCGCCAGGACGAATATATCGGACTATTACCGCTGTCAAAGGTTCTGACTAGCGATCCGCACATCACCGTCAGGGAGATCATGCAGGCTGATGTCGAAGCGATTCCAGCAGACATGCCAGCACAGGAGGTCGCATTGCTGTTTGAACGTCACGACTGGGTATCGGCACCCGTAGTGGATGAACGCGGTAAACTTCTGGGACGGATTACTATTGATGATGTTGTTGATGTCATCCGTGACGATGTAGAACACTCCCTGTTAAGCATGGCAGGGCTTGATGAAAGCGAAGACACCTTTGCGCCCGTTTTAAAAACCACTCCCCGCCGAGCTGTGTGGCTGGGCATTAATCTTCTAACCGCTTTTATTGCATCTGCTGTCATCAACATTTTTGAAGGCACCATTGATAAAGTCGTTGCGCTGGCCATATTAATGCCCATTGTTGCCAGCATGGGGGGTGTCGCAGGCAGTCAAACACTGACCGTCGTTATTCGTGGTATGGCATTGGGGCAAATTGGTAAAAACAATACCCAATGGTTGATCAACCGGGAACTGGTCGTCGGCATCATCAATGGATTATGCTGGGCCTTAGTCGTCGCAGTTGCCGCCTCGCTCTGGTTTGACGATATCAAGCTCGGTTATATTATTGCCTTTGCTATGATCATAAATTTGATGACAGCAGCCTTGGCCGGTGTTGTTTTACCCTTATTTTTAAAATCAGTAAAAATTGATCCAGCCCTGGCTGGCAGTGTTGCACTCACTACGGTGACTGATGTCGTGGGCTTTATGTCATTTTTAGGTTTGGCCTCTTGGCTTTATGCTTAAACCTAATTGATCGAACCTATTTGATGGACCACCAGTGTATTGAATAATCTTCCCGAGTTATCCGCATGTCAGACGATGAAGAAATAATCAGTAAAACCCAACTAAAAAAACAATCGACTGCTTTGCAGATGTTGGGTGAAAATCTTATCAAACTAACAGAGGGGGAACTGGCCAGCATTCCCATACCCGATGAACTGCAGAAACAAATAGCCCTGGCCAAACGCATTTCCCACAACAGCGGCAAACGGCGCCAACTACAATATATCGGTAAATTAATGCGGAAAATCGATACCGCACCTATCGAAGCCGCTTACCAGGAATTGCAATCTGGCCGCAAAACATTAACTCGGGAATTTCATCAACTCGAACAGTGGCGCGATCGATTAATCACTGAAGGAACACCCGCCATAGAGGCATTTATCGAGCTGTATCCTTCTGCAGACCGACAACAATTACGGCAATCGGTTAGATTGGCAAAAAAAGAACAGGAGAAAAACAAACCACCTCAGAACGCCCGCAAACTATTTCGTTATATACGCCAGTTGCATGAGAATTTGGAGTCAGGGTAACAACTTGCGAACTATTCACAAGTTGTTACCCTGACTCCAAATTCTTCACAAAAAATCGCTGATGCAACCCCGTAGGAATCTGACGGCGCTGCTCTTGTAAAGCATCTAATTGATAGTCTGCCAAAGCCACACCTTCACCCTGCACAATTTCCGTCAGGACTTCCCCCCAACCAGAGATAACACAACTATGACCGTAGGTCTGACGTTGCGATGAATGGAAGCCCCCCTGATTGGCAGCAATGACGTAGCAGCTATTTTCAATTGCCCTCGCTCTCAGTAACGGCATCCAGTGCGCCTGCCCCGTTACCTGAGTAAAAGCCGCCGGCAAAGCAATAATATCCACACCCTGCTGAAACATCAGACGAAACAATTCAGGAAAACGTAGATCGTAACACACCGCTATTCCCAACCGACCAAAAGGCGTCTCTTGAACCACAACGGCATTACCTGCCCGATAAATATCTGACTCAGCGTAGCGACCCTGTTGATCATTGACACACACATCAAACAAATGCACTTTGTTGTAACGCGCCAGCTCATGGCCTTTATCATCAATCAGCAGGCTGGCGCTATAGGGGCGATAGGGTCGTGAATCATCCGGATGATCACAGATGGGTATCGTACCACCCAGCAACCATATGCCGTATTGTTTCGCCAATCCGGATAAAAACCGGCGCAACGGGCCGCGATCTGTGGATTCCAACTCACCCACACGCAGCTGGGCATTGGCGCCAAATACGGCAAAATTTTCCGGCAACACAACAAACTGCGCGCCTCCTTCAACAGCCTGGCAAACCAGTTGCTCAGCCCGCTCAAGATTACGTTCGAGCCTGTCATCACTGACCATTTGCACGGTAGCCACAATCATCTCAGCCACCGCCCTCGGTTACCTTGTTTGCCTGGGCATCATCAACTTCCGCTTCGGTATCGAATAACTGTTCAAATTTAAGCTCAGGATCATCCCAGGCACCACGAATACGATAAGCTGCACTCGACAATGTATCCACCTGTTTTTTTAACATCTTGCTGGCGACATAAACACCGGCGGCAGCGGGCAAACCTCCCGCAACGGCAGCCGCTATCCAGGGCAAGTTACTAGCTAAAGGTAAGGTAACAATCATTTTTCCATTCAAGGTTTCCTGCTTGAAATCCACTGTCCCACCTATACGAAAAGTACTAGACGATCCAACGACCTCAATCTCATCATCCGTTGTCAAAATGCCCAGGTTCATTTTCACTCTGCCGGAAATTCGATCATATCCCAAACCATCAGCCGCCAAGTCGGAGAAATCCAGCCGCAAGCGACGGACAATACGATCTAAATTGAGAAAGCTAACGACTTTCAATGCACCGCTGGCAGTATTACTGGCTTTGATAAAACTACCTTCCCTCAACGACAGATTCATATCCCCGCTGATTTCCTCCAAAGCTACATCAAAGGGATTACCCGGCCAATTAGCTTCAATATCAAATATCGAGGAATCACTTTGCATCATGCGCTCGTATCCCCAGTTTTCCAGAGTATCACCTATATTGCCGGCCTGTATTCTGCCTTTAAAATAACTGATGTCCTGTTTCTTATCAGCATCCTCTGACACTGATTTGCGCACCCAGTCAAGTTCAGCACCATCCTGATGAATACCACGAATATGCATACCTTTAATATCAGCAAGCAACAGTCTCGCCCGCACTCCTTGCCCTAATGGTCGCAGCTGGAACGACCAGCGACCGAAATCCTCTTGTCCCAAATATACTTTATTCAACATAACGTCCACAGGCGGGATATCTCGAGGATGAAACTGTTCGTCACTGACTGGAGTAACAGGTATTGCACCACTCATCTGATCTGTTTGTGATAGCATTTGAGAGGACAGTGGCACGGCTTCGAGTGCACTCACATGCAAATAATCCATTGCAACCCGATAAGGCCTGACATGATCAAAGATATCAATATCACCCTTTAACGCATCATTATCTAAATGAATCCGCCAGAAATTATCTTCATGGTGAAGATCAACAACCGTTTTCTCTACCTGCCGACCAAAGGCCTGCAAACGATCCAGCTTCAGCGCCTGCACCCGAAGGTCGGGCGCTTGTTCCGTGCGCTTGTTTTCTCCCTGCCACAGTGCCTGCTGATCCAGATACCTATCCAATACTGGCAACCAGTCTTTTAGAACAAAATTGCCCATCTGGCCCGTCACGCTAATCATCTCAGAATCGAACGCTTTTGGCATTTCCTGTGACTTACCAAGATGAACCCGCCCGGAATAAAATTTATCTCCCTGGTAGAGAAAGCTCATTTGCAACTGTTCAGCTAACTGCAGCTTTGTCTGGCGAGACCGCGATTCAAGAGATTGTTGAAAGCGTAATGCTCTATGTTCCTCTCGCTGTTTTTTATAAGGCTCCGGCAAATCGATTGTAACACCATCAAGCTGGCTTGTGACGTACAAATAATTTGATTGCAATGGATCAATAACAATGCGAGCTGAAAATGCTGTTTCCCCATCTAAGAAAGTCAATCCTGGCTGCCGACTCCAGCTCATTAATTGATCCATCAATACGGTACCCTCACAGGCAATCTCAGTGCGCCAAGCACTTTCTTTCGCACTTTCTTTCAAGGTACTTTCAATACCAATTCTGACCGGCATCTGCCAAAGCGTCGCAGTAAGAGCATCGCTTTGCAGACCTATTTTCGTGCCATATTCCAAGGGGCCATTAATGCCTTCAAACATTACATTCTGTTGTGGCAAGCTCAAAGAACTGTCCGTCAGCAAGACCTTAACGTCCACATCAGGCTTTCGTTTCGATTCTTTTTCCAGAGGAATCATCAAATCAACATTGGTTTGTATCGCCCCGGCAACTTGCCAAGCATCAATAAAATCACCGAGTTTTTGCTTGATCGGAGAATCCTTGATGACACGAAGACCATCGGCACTGCTGCCACTCACCAAGCCTGCAATTTTTAAATCCAACTCCCCTTGCCTGTGCGATTCAATGTGCACGTTAGCGTACTCGACCTCACTGGTATACATATGCGCCGAAGGTATAACGATATCAACCACAGCGTCGTCAATTTCAAGCAAAGCGCTGATATCAAACAAGGCAGGCCAGTCTGCGTGATATTTAAGCTGTGCACTTTCCACATCAACAAACAATTGCACGCTGGGTTTATCATCACTGCGGCGTAAAGGACCATGATAGATAAAACCGGCGCGGGGAACCTCGCCTGCACCAATACTGGTTTTTAGCCAGTTTTTCAGACCATCTTTTAAAAAATGGGGTAAATATTTTTCCCGATATTCCGCTTTTGAATTCTGCAGCCCCACCTGCAATGTCATCCAAGGTAGGAAAGTATTTTTTTGAAGCGGCAAATCCAGCCACAACAAACCTTGCGCCACTTCACCACTGCCTTTTGGAATCAATTCAATTGGGCCACTTTCAATCTGCAGTCGCTGCTCATCAATTTGCCAGGATACTTGGGCCTTGGCTCGCTCAAATTCAAGCCAGTGCTCATACACCTTGGGAAAATGCAGGGCCAGTGCAGAAGCATCAATGTCGAGAAAACCTTTATCAATACCCACCTGCAACGCACCATTTAACTGTTTTGCACCCGGTGCACCTTTCCATGCGGACAATGAAACATCGTTTAACTCTGCATTCAGCTGAAAATGTTGTTTCGGCAAGCGCCCCAGGGGAAGATTCAAACGTATATTTTGCAAATCCCCATTAAGATCTAATTGATCAACAACCTCAGCCAGATTTTGTGACAACACGCCACTAGCCAGCGTAATCTGCACAAGAGGCGCCAAGGAAAGACCTTCTGAATAAAGCTGCAACAAATGTCCTTCATCCTGTTTTGCTAACTGAAAAGACGTGGCGCCTACAGGTACATTTTTCTGCGCCGTTAACGGCGGCAACCATCCCTGCCATTTCCCCTCAATATCTCGCTGGACAAAAAGCTCTCCCGACAAAGAATTCGCACCCCAAATCAGATCACCCGTCTTACGCCGCAAATCAACATCAGCCGAAATCAACTTGCCTTGCAGCTCTAATCCTTTACCCGGAGCAATGCTCGCCCAAAGCTCACCATTAAGCTGAAACTGGCGCACTTCAATTTCAAGAGGCAATGAAGATGCAAAGACAGCAAGATCCATCTCATTGAATTTGCCATAGGCATGCGCCGACAATTCGGTATCTCGCGGATCCCCTTGAGCTTCCACCACCAATAGGGTCGAATTATGCTGCGCAGTATCACCCGATGTAATCGTCAAACGATGAAAATCATCACTGTTGACCAGGACAATATTCAACGCGGGCATTATGAATTGTCGACCATCGCGAAACTGCAGATTCAGGCGCGTATCCGTAACTTCTAGCCGATTAATGGCTAGTAGAAGGTCTATAAGTCCATCCGCAGAACGATTAAGCTCAGTTCTTGTATCAAAACCTGCCAATCGCCATCGTCCATCGTCCTGTTGATGCAAACTAAGCTCAGCACCACGCAATCGCAACACGTCCAAGCGCAATGCACGACTGCGCACACTGGCGACAACATCCAGCGCCATATGAACATCTGGAATAACTAAGGACGGGTTTTTGTTTTCATCAAGAATTGAGAGTTGCCGGATATGCAATGAAGGTGAAAATCGCTTCCACATACCTCCAAGGCGTGCAGCATCAATTTGATAGGGACTGACTGCATTGATCTGTTCAACAACAAATTCCGTATGCTGCTCAATCAAAGGTGCATAATAGCGCCCGAGGCTGACGTATAACGCAACAAGAACGATCAAAAAAACCGCTATGCGAACAACCCAACGACTTATAATATCAAAGAAGCGTACTAACACTAGCGGCCCCTAACAAATCACCTTTTTCACAGTCCTCATAGCAGCACCACATCGTACTGTTCCTGTGAATACATCGTCTCCACCTGAAACTTAATTGTTTTGCCAATTAACTCTTCCATATCTGCCACATTAGCAGATTCTTCGTCCAGCAATCGATCCACAACTTCCTGAGCCGCCAGCACAAGATATTGATCATTTTCATAGGCTTTGGCTTCACGCAAAATTTCACGGAATATCTCATAACAAACTGTTTCCGCCGACTTCAAACTTCCGCGACCCTGACAGACAGGACAATCTTCACTTAGCACTCGCTCAAGACTTTCCCGAGTACGTTTACGCGTCATTTCCACCAATCCCAGTTCTGACACACCTGTTACCGATGTTTTCGCATGATCCTTGTCCAGCGATTTCTCTAAAGCCCGAAGCACTTGTCGTTGATGCTCTGGATCCTTCATGTCAATAAAATCAATAATAATGATACCACCCAGGTTACGCACTCTTAACTGACGAGCCAGAGCAGTGGCGGCTTCCAAATTGGTTTTATATATAGTTTCTTCCAGGTTACGGTGTCCGACAAAAGCGCCTGTATTAACATCAATCGTTGTCATCGCCTCTGTCTGATCAATAATTAGATAGCCGCCTGATTTCAACTGCACCTTTCGACCCAGTGCTCGCTCAATCTCATCTTCCACACCGTAAAGATCGAACAGCGGTCGATCGCCCGAATATATTTCCAGTTTTTCCCTGGCTTCGAGCACAAATTCTTCCATAAAGGCCGTCATTTTTTTGTAGGTTTCACCCGAGTCAACTCGGATTCTTTCGATCTGAGGACGCATTGTGTCGCGTAAAATTCGCAGATAAAGCGGTAGATCTTCATAGACCAATTTTGGTGCGTCATTACCTTTGATACGTCGTTCCAGAACAACCCACAAACGTTTGAGATAGTCCACATCCGTATTGATTTCTTCTTCTCCAACACCCTCCGCAGCCGTACGCAGGATAAATCCACCCTTGATACCCTCATACTCTGGTTGCTCCAGCAACGAGCCAACCAGGGTACGCAAGCGTTCACGCTCCTGCTCATCCTCTATACGTTGCGACACACCAATATGATTTGTATAAGGCATATACACTAGGTAACGAGATGAAACCGATAAATGCGTCGTCAAACGCGCGCCTTTCGTACCCAGCGGGTCTTTTGTTACCTGCACAACCAGTTTCTGGCCTTCATGCACCATCTCACGGATATTCTCACTGTGAAGATCGCGATTTTCCATACCGCCGGCATCCAGCATCACAATATCAGAGACATGAATAAAACTGGCTCTATCAAGTCCGATATCAACAAACGCTGCCTGCATACCCGGCAATACCCGAACAACCTTGCCTTTGTAGATATTTCCGACAATGCCACGGTTTTGTGTGCGCTCAATTAGCACTTCTTGCAAAACGCCATTTTCCACCGACGCAGCCCGTGTCTCCATCGGTGTTACATTAATCAGAATTTCTTCACTCATAAAATCTGCTTAGCCATTATCTAATAGACTGAAATTTCTCGTAGCAACTGATCTGTTTCATAGAGAGGCAAACCTACCACAGCACTATAGCTGCCCTGCAGCTGGCGGACAAATACAGCACCAAAACCCTGGATCGCATAAGCGCCAGCCTTATCCTTTGGCTCACCGGATTGCCAGTATGCCTCACATTCGGCATCATCCAATGTTCGAAAAGCAACCAAAGAACGGCTTATAGCAATCCGCTCCTGTTCCCCCTGCACTATAGCAATCGCTGTTATCACCTGATGCTCTCGACCAGACATGCAGCGCCACATGCGAAACGCATGCTCTCGATTCTTTGGCTTACCCAAAACCTGCCCTTTACAGACCACCAGCGTATCCGCACCCAAAATCGGCAAATTTGGCCTTTTTTCCGCAATAAGCTGTTGCTCGGCAGTTCGTGCCTTGAACAACGCCAAGCGCTTAACCAAATGCTCAGGCAGCTCACCCCGCTGAGGAGTTTCATCAATGGATGCAGGTACAACATCAAAACTGACACCGATCTGACGTAGCAGCTCCTGACGTCTTGGTGACGCTGATGCCAAATACAATTGCACTTCTTCACCCATAGGTCGCTCGAAACTTCTGCCCTGGAGACCTGTGCAAGAATAAAAAACCGACTGCAGAAATCCCACTTCGACCAGATCCTAGATGTGCTTGACATCTCCATAGCGTCGCCGCAAACCACGTAGCAGCACAACTAAGGCAGGCCATAATAACGCACTAATCAATGCCGGAAGTAAAAATAATAAACTGGGTGATGAACCGCTATGCAGACTCTGTATCCAGAGGCTTAACAACTGCTCAACGCCAATCAAAATGAAAATGATAAATGCCTGCTGCCATACGACAAACATCCTTATGCGTTGATAAAGCACCAGTGCAATATAGGCGACCACTGCCATCGCTATAGCATGCTGACCCAGCAAACTGCCGTTGATCCCATCCAATATCAAGCCCATTAGCCAGGCTACACCAACACCAACCCGCTGCGGTGTCGCCATCGCCCAGTAAATCACTACAATACACAACCATTGTGGCCGTGCCCACAACAAATCGTATGGCATAGGGATCGCTTGCATCAACAGAGCCAGCAAAAATGTGACTACAATCAACCAGCCACCTTCACTTGAGCTCATCGCCAACCACTTCCTCGGCAAATGCCTGCGCCTCGGTTTTAAACACCAACAGAACATGCCGACTGCGGTTTAGATGTGCCTTTGGCATCACCTTTACCTTCATAAACGGTTTCCCCGGATCGCGCACAACAGATACAACCGTTGCAACCGGATATCCGACCGGAAACCTTGCTCCCAGCCCCGAACTAACCAGAATATCGGATTCCTGAATATCGGTCGTTGCAGCAACATGTGGCAACTCCATTTCATGTAGCAGCCCAACACCTTCGGCCACTGCCCTGACACCGTTGCGGTTAACCTGGATTGGCACTGCATGAGAGCTGTCGGTTATCAACAATACCCGACAACTAATCGGACTGACATCAATCACCTGCCCAAACAGGCCATAAGCATCAATGACGGGCTGTCCTACGTAGACACCAGCCCCAGTGCCTTTGTTCACAATCACATGCTGACTTAAGGGGTCGGGTGAAATCCCAATAATCTCTGCCACCAACACATTGTCTTTTAGTCGAGCTGTTGAATTTAACAATTCCCGCAGACGCACATTCTCAGTTGCTAAAGAAGCCATTTTTTGTAACTTCGCCCGCAATACTCTTTGTTCTGCGCGTAATGACCCATTTTCTTTCAGCAATGATTGTCGACTGATCACCACATCCTCCCCCCAATCCCCCATCCTCGTTGGCAGGTCAGTAAGCCAGTAAAAAGGCGTGGCCACAGTCAGTGAGACTGATGCAAATTCATCCATCAATTTCAGGCGTTGACCAGCAAAAATAAGTAATGCGGAAAGCAGACAGCACACTAATATGCGCGTGCCAATGGAGGGACCTTTAACAAATAACGGTTTGATAGCACTGCCCCGTCGTGACCAATTGACAAAATGTTATCGTGTGGTTTATCAAGCGTCGACGGAAGACGCTGATTACTCAGTAGACAATAAGTCCAATTTATGTACGTCCATGATTTCCATCGCCTTTCCTCCTCCTCGGGCAACACATGTCAGAGGGTCTTCGGCAATTACAACAGGCAGGCCCGTTTCATTGGACACAAGACGGTCTATATCCCTTAACAGGGCGCCTCCGCCCGTTAATACAATACCGCTTTCGGCAATATCGGAGGCCAATTCGGGAGGAGATTGTTCCAAGGCGCTTTTCACAGCCTGAACAATAGCAGTCAAAGTCTCCTGTATAGCCTCTAAAACCTCTTCACTATTGAGGGAAAAACTGCGTGGCACACCTTCTGCCAGATTACGGCCACGCACATCAATTTCACGCACATCACCACCCGGATAGGCACTGCCAATCTCTTCCTTGATTCGTTCCGCCGTGGCATCACCAATCAAACTGCCATAAGTGCGACGCACATGTGCAACAATCCCCTCATCAAAACGATCACCGCCCACACGTATCGAATCCGAATACACTATGCCATTCAATGAGACAATGGCTATTTCTGTTGTGCCACCACCAATATCCACGACCATTGAACCGCTGGCCTCTTCAACCGCCAAACCGGCCCCAATCGCCGCAGCCATCGGCTCCTCAATCAGGCGAACCTCCCTTGCACCAGCGCCATAAGCCGATTCACGAATAGCCCGGCGTTCCACCTGAGTTGATTTACAGGGCACACAAATGAGTACTCGTGGGCTGGGTTTGATAAAACTGTTCTCATGAACCTTTGAGATAAAATGCTGCAGCATTTTCTCTGTCACTTGAAAGTCGGCGATAACACCGTCTTTTAATGGCCGAATAGCGGTAATATTTCCAGGCGTACGACCAAGCATGCGCTTAGCTTCACTCCCTACTGCTTCAATTATTTTCTGTCCATTGTGTATACGAATAGCCACAACCGAGGGCTCATCCAGAACAACACCTTTATCACGAACATAAATCAGAGTATTGGCTGTTCCCAAATCAATGGAAAGATCATTTGAAAACATTCCCCGAATACGCTTGAGGACCATAGGAGCTTTAACCTTATATTATCTTGCTGTTCGATCAGCAGCACCACAGTACAGGCTGCCTAGTAATGATTGTTTCGTGCAGCGCTTTATACCAATATTTCAGAATGTTAGCGAGAATTTCTCGTAAAAATCTGACATCCACCCACAACATTAGCTGATTTTCCTTACAATGCCAGCCTTGAGCTTTCAGATTGGAACAAGATCGCAGCTCTTGTACGCTCCGGGGGATTTAGCATCAAGCCTAAATATGGTACCTTACGCACCCATTTTTGCGACTCTGGCATCTCCAATGGCCTCGGAAAATTAGTTTTTCCTTAGCCCTAAAATAGTAGCCCTAACATAAATGCCACAGAATCCAACCACCCATTCGCATATCGACGGTTGAAACGGAAGATTGAATATGGCCATAGACCGAGAAGAAATTGAAAAAATAGCCACGCTTGCCCGCATCAAACTTGACGAACAACAGATTCCTCAAGTCACACAGAGTATCTCTGACATCTTAGCCCTGGTTGATCAGATGCAATCTGTCGATACCGACGGTGTCACTGCTATGGCCAACCCTCTGGATGCCACTCAACGCCTGCGACCTGATGAAGTGACTGAACGCGACGAGCGCGATGCGTTCCAAGGCATTGCACCAAACGCAGAAAGCGGGCTTTATCTGGTGCCCAAAGTCATTGAATAAACCGTATCCAAACCGTATCGACACTCGACAATGCTGAACAACTGTTATCGTTACACGAATATCAATCACGAATATCAATCACGAATATCAATGATGTTATATAGCCCGAATACTGACAGGAAACATTTATAACATGCATACCAAGACCATTGCTGAACTTGTTCGCGGCCTGCACAATCGCGATTTTTCCAGTGAAGAGCTGACCCGCCACTTTTTGCGGCGAATTGAACAATTGGACGAGCGATACAACAGTTTTATCTCGCTGACAGCAGAACAAGCACTGGCGCAAGCGCGACAAGCAGATCAGCGATTGGCCGACAGCAACGAAACCTCACTCCTTTGCGGTATTCCGTTGGCTCAAAAAGATATCTTTTGCACGCAAGGCGTGCGCACAAGCTGCGGCTCAAAAATGCTGGATAATTTTATCCCGCCGTATAACGCCACAGTCATCCAGCGTCTTAACGATGCGGGTTGTGTCTCCCTGGGCAAAACCAATATGGATGAATTTGCCATGGGATCGTCTAATGAGACCAGCTATTACGGTCCCGTCCGAAATCCCTGGGACAGGGAATGTGTACCCGGCGGCTCATCCGGCGGGTCTGCCGCTGCCGTCAGTGCCTGTCTCGCACCGGGCGCCACTGGCACCGATACCGGCGGGTCGATACGCCAGCCCGCCTCACATTGTGGCGTGACCGGTCTCAAACCCACTTATGGCCGAGTATCGCGATACGGCATGATTGCCTTTGCCTCCAGCCTGGACCAGGGCGGCCCCATGACCCGTACCGCTGAAGACGCGGCCCTGCTGATGAACGTCATGGCAGGATTTGATGAAAAAGATTCAACATCCATAGATCACGCCGTACCCGACTTCACTACCAACCTAAACAATGATCTCAAAGGACTGCGAATCGGTTTACCCGTAGAATATTTTGGCGACGGCCTTGATGTCGGCATTCAAAACGCTATTGAGCAAGCCATCAAAACCTTTGAAAGCCTGGGCGCCACGGTCTGCGATGTTCATCTGCCACATACCAACCTGGCAATCCCTGCTTATTATGTCATTGCGCCGGCAGAAGCCTCCGCCAACCTGTCACGTTATGACGGCGTTCGCTATGGTTATCGCTGTGAAGATCCCCAAGACCTTTTTGATCTCTACACCCGCACTCGGGCCGAAGGTTTTGGCGATGAAGTCAAACGGCGTATCCTGGTTGGCACCTATGCGCTCTCGGCAGGCTATTACGATGCCTACTATCGCCAGGCCCAACGCATCCGACGCTTGATCAAAAATGATTTTGTCGCAGCCTTTGAGCAGGTGGATGTGATTATGGGGCCAACCACGCCAACACCGGCCTTTAAACTAGGTGAAAAATCAACCGACCCGGTAGCCATGTACCTGGGGGATATCTACACCATTGCTGTGAACCTGGCTGGGGTACCCGGTCTTTCCATCCCCGCCGGGCTGGTCGATAGCAAACCGGTCGGCCTGCAGATTATCGGCAATTATTTTGACGAGTCCAGAATGTTAAATATCGCACACCGTTTTCAACAAGTGACAGACTGGCACAAACAAACCGCACCGGGTATTGACAGCTAAGGAGGAATTGAACAATGCAATGGGAAACCGTTATCGGCCTTGAAGTTCATGTTCAGCTGGCCACCCAATCAAAAATCTTTTCGGCCAGTTCCACCCAGTTCGGCGCTGAACCCAACACCCAGGCCTGCGCCCTGGATCTTGCCATGCCAGGCACTTTGCCGGTGTTGAACCAACAAGCCGTCAACTATGCCATCATGCTTGGCCTGGCCATCAATGCCGACATTAACCCCCTGTCGGTGTTTGAACGTAAAAACTATTTTTATCCCGATTTACCCAAAGGCTATCAAACCAGCCAACTCGAAGAACCCATTGTCGGTCCAGGTGTCGTGAACATTCAACTGCCCGACGGCAGCCACAAAGCCATTCGTATTCATCATGCCCATCTTGAAGAAGACGCAGGCAAGTCTTTGCACGAAGATTTTCACGGCATGAGCGGAATTGACCTGAACCGCGCTGGCACCCCACTGATTGAAATCGTGTCTGAACCCGACATGCGCAGTAAAGAAGAAGCGGTTGCTTTTGCAAAAAAACTGCACGCCATTGTCACCTGTCTGGGCATATCCGATGGCGATATGTCTCAGGGTTCCATGCGTTTTGATGTCAATGTATCAATCCGCCCCAAAGGTGAACAAACCCTGGGTACGCGCACCGAAACAAAAAACCTGAACTCCTTCCGCTTTATGGAAGAGGCGATCGTGCTTGAGGTCGAGCGCCAAATTGATCTGGTTGAGGACGGCCTTAAAGTCAAACAGGAAACACGGCTGTACGACAGTGATAAAAAACAATCCCGATCAATGCGCAGCAAGGAAGAGGCCAATGATTACCGCTATTTTCCCTGCCCTGACCTATTACCGGTAGCCATCGCTCAGGACCATATTGAATCCATCCGGCAATCGCTCCCTGAATTGCCCGATGCCAAACAACAGCGTTTTATCGACAGTTACGGTCTGTCGGAAGCAGACGCGGCCCAGTTATGCGATGATCGTGCAACCGCAGACTATTTTGAAATCGTCGCCAAGGAAACTGACGATGCCCGCCTAGCCGCCAACTGGATCATGGGTGAGCTGTCGGCCAAATTAAATCGCGAAAGTATCGCCATCAGCCATTCTCCGATTACCGCCAGCCAACTGGCCAAACTTCTGTTGCGCATAAAGGACAACACGATCTCCGGTAAAATTGCCAAACAGGTTTTTGAAAGCATGTGGCAAGAGGGCAGTGACCCAGACGACATCATTGAAAAGCAGGGTCTGAAACAGCTTAGCGATAGCGGTGCGATTGAAACAATGGTCGATGAAGTCCTGGCGCAAAATCCCGACATGGTCGATGAGTATTTAGCAGAGCAGGTGGAGAAAAAGAAGAAGAAAAAATTCAATGCGATTGTCGGCCGTGTCATGCAGGCTTCTAAAGGCAAGGCGAATCCCGGTCAGGTTAACCAGATTCTGCAACAAAAATTAAGCCGCTAATGTGAGCAATTTCCGTTATCCAGCATCTATTTCATAACAGGTATCAACTCAATGAAGAAAGACAAGCAAAAAGTACTGGACGAAGTCTGGACAGTGGACCATATCAAGAGTTTTCTTGAATTGGAGCAGGTCGAAGGTATCGATTTGGATTTTCATACCTTGTTGAGAGCCTACCAAAGTATGCGCGCAGAAGATTTTGAACAGTTCATCGGTTTTTTCTGCGATCAAAAACGCGACCTGGATGCCCGCGGGCCAGAGGGAGAGACCGTGCTGAACATTATCCAGCAGCATCGCCATGGTACTGCCTATGCAGGCATCCTGACCAAGGCAGGCGCATCACATTAACAAATATCCAACGCTTTCCTTATTCAGATGTAGGAGATATCTCACAAACAGTTACCGGCATATCTGCTACCCATTCTTTCTCACGCTGCCATAATTATAGCTGTGCACTGGACGCACACCGCTTAGAAGGATCTAGGCTTCACAGGGAGTGTCAAAAGAGAAAAAGCCGGGCAGTGATGCCCGGCTTTTGTTTTTTTATACTTTCGGTATATCGCGCTTTACATCCACTACAACGCCACCCCACCATCTTATCCGAGAACCATCCTTATCCGACAACCATCGTTTCAAACCGCATTTCTGGTAGACTTCGCTAATTCCCCACAATAGAACACAACAAGGACAACCCTGCTATGCGAAAAGGACTGATGATCGGAGCCGATGAAGGCCCCTACAATACAATCGACAAATTGATTCAATTTGCCATCAAGGCTGAACAAACCGGTTTTGACAATTTGTGGATGGCCAATATTTTTGGGCATGATGCCATCTCAGCCATGACCCTTGCAGGCAGAGAGACCCATAAAATTGGCTTAGGTACTGCCGTCACCCCTAGTTTCCCTCGCCACCCCACGGCACTCGCACAACAGGCTATGACCGCAGCCTCCGCTTGCAAAGGCCGCTTTACCCTTGGCGTGGGCTTATCCCATAAAATGGTCATTGAAGATATGATGGGGCTCAGTTACGACAAGCCTGCGGCTCATATGCGCGAATACCTTGAAGTATTATTACCCTTACTGCGTGGTGAACAGACAGCGCACAACGGCACACAATACAATGTAAACCTGCAACTGAGTGTTGAAGATGCACAACCCGTTTCGGTAGTAGTAGCCGCATTAGGACCAGCCATGTTACGGGTTGCGGGCAGCTTGGCGGATGGCACAAGCACCTGGATGACCGGCCCAAACACACTGGAAAGCCACATTATCCCCTCAATTCATCAAGCCGCTGAGGAAGCCGGACGACAAGCGCCCAGGGTCGTTGCCGGTTTACCCATCGCCTTAACCAACAATGTTGATCAAGCGAAGCAGGCTATCGACAAAGGCATGGAAATGTATGGCTACCTACCGTCCTATCGCGCCATGCTGGACCGCGAGGGTGTGGCTGGCCCGGGTGATGTGGCCCTGCTAGGGGACGAAACGGCACTACTCGAACAACTCCGACACTTGAAAAATATTGGCGTAACCGATTTCAATGCCTTTATCTTTCCGGTAGACCCTGAATGCTTCGAACGCACATTGAACTGGCTGGCAGAAACGGATTTAAATAGCTGAGCAATCCGTAGGTGCCAATAAGCGCAGCGCTTATTGGCACCCTACAGGGAAAAATTCATTACTCATTCCAATAAAAAGTAACTTGATCAATCTTTTTATTTTTTGCGTTGAACTCGAAGAATGCCACACCCTGATGGCTGACATGGGCAAGACTGACTTCTACATTGCAACTGACCACGTATCCAGAACTCAGCAATTTGCTTACCTCCAGTGTTGCTTCAAGTTCATCCACCAACACATCCGGTGTAAAATGATCTCCGCCATAAGGCACATACACACCCTGATTGGAGCCTGCAAACAAGCCCATCATATCTGACAGACTTTTGTTATTCAGTGCATTGGCAAACTCCATCACCGACTGTTTTCCCTGATCACCAATTCCACGAAAACCCTGCATAAAACCAATAGCGCCACTCAAACCCTGAATCGACATCATACGCCAACCCAGCGCATTCACGACCGAAACACAAGCCATCCCCTTACTCATCAACTGCTTGATCATCGGCCACAATTCCCAATAGGCACCCAATCGGGAAATTTTCAAATCGCCGTCTTCTTCGCAGAGCTCATAGATAACATGCATGGGCACATGCGCCGTCACCTTATCTGACATAGCAATTTCAATACTTAAATCACGCACAACATGATTATCACAAACAATATCCTTATCAACATGAAAGGTAATTTGGTTGGGCGCGATAAACGTATCAAAAAAACGCTCCAGCGGACCATGACCTCGTTTGCCGGTTTTTGCATCCATCACACCACTCAAATGCGGCCGTGAACCAACCGGATCTTCGACCACATTGTAACGGGCAAAGATCGACAACCAGGCAGTTCGATCTTTAACCTTTACAGCCGCCGGCGACTGCATCACCGTCTCAATCAGTTCTTGGCGATCTCGGTTCATAATGATCTAATCCTCTTTATTACTTTATTGTTACAAAATACCGAATGTTTTGACCTGGCCGGAATTATATTCAACGCAAGCTCTCAAGGCCAAGTTACTATTTGCTAAATTAGCCTGTTTCACTACAATGGTCGCCTTAGCGATACTACGACAACCTTTCAAAGAGCAGATTCATCACTATGCAAGGCAATCCAGTCAACTCCATACAGTACCTGATCCGCGGCTTTAAGCTACTGAATGCACCTGGCATCCGCCCCTTCGTCATCATCCCACTTGTGCTAAATATCATTTTCTTTTTTAGCCTCGGCGCCTTTGCTCTTGGTCAATTTGACGCATGGATGGATACGCTGGTTAATTCCATACCAAAATGGTTATCCTTTATCACCTGGCTACTATGGCCAATTTTTATCGTTATGCTGCTGATGGCATTTGCCTATGTCTTCACTATTGTGGCTAATTTTATCGCCTCACCCTTTAACGGCTTTCTGGCTGAAAAGGTGGAGCTGAAAATTACGGGACAAGCAATCCCCGGCGAGAACAACTGGAAAGAAATCATCGCCCTGGTGCCACGCAGCATAGGCAGGGAAGTGGCAAAACTCACGTATTATTTACCCTGGGCTATCGGGGTTTTTATCATAACGATGATTCCCGGCGTGAACGCCATCGCCCCGGTGTTATGGTTGCTTCTGGGATCTTGGATGATGGCTGTTCAGTATGTCGACTACCCAATGGATAACCACCGCATACCTTTCATTGAACTGAAAAAGCGCCTGCGCCAACGACGCCTCTCATCCCTGGGATTTGGCTTTGCCGTTATGATCGGCACATTGATTCCCTTATTGAATTTGCTAATCATCCCCGCAGCGATCTGTGGCGCCACGCTGTTCTGGCTGGATGAATTGAAAGAGGCGGGTGACGCAGAACTTTAGGATTTAAAGCTTGGGATTTGGGGTTTAGGACCCCACGGTAAAAATCTATTATTTCCGAGGCCCTAATTCTTTTTGCCTATTTCGCTCGAAACTCGTTCTGATGTACGAGCAAATCCTCCGGCGGTGGTGTGCAGGTGAGTTTTTCACCCAATAGCTCTTCAATCGCCGGCATATTAAAAGCATCATCTTCGCCGACAAAACTAATGGAAATACCCGTCTTGCCCGCTCTACCTGTGCGACCGATACGATGCACATAATCCTCCGGGTCATCAGGTAGCATATAGTTCACCACATGACTGATGCCATCAATATGAATACCACGACCCGCCACATCGGTCGCCACCAACACCTGAATTTTTCCACTACGAAAATCTTCCAGCGTGCGGGTACGTTTGTTCTGCGCAACTTCTCCTGACAACAAACCACAACGGATACCTGCGCGATGCAGTTTTTCCTGTAAGCGTCGAGTCTGATCGCGCCGGTTGGCAAAAACAAGAGCACTTTCCACATCAGCTTGTAACAGAATATTCTTTAGCAACGTATATTTATCCCGACCCGACACCAGATAGGCCCGCTGATCAACCGAATCGGTAGCAACACGTTCCGGCTCGATTTCAACACTCACCGGGTCACAAGTCCATTGCTCGGTCAATCGTAAGACATCTTCACTGAAGGTCGCGCTAAATAACAAGGTTTGCCGATGTGTCTTTTGCGGTGTTGAACGAATTATCTTTCGCACTTGAGGGATAAACCCCATATCAAGCATTCGATCGGCTTCATCAATCACCATCAGCTCTACCAGATCCAAATGCAGGTCGCCTCGATATTGAAAATCCAGCAAACGTCCCGGTGTCGCCACCACAATATCAACGATTTTTTCGTCGAATTTTCGTTTTTGCTTCAGATAATCCATACCACCAATCAAGGTCACCGTATTCAAACCAGCATATTTGCATAGCTCCAGTGAGTCCTTTCCAATCTGCATAACCAGTTCTCTGGTCGGCGCAATAATCAGTGCACGCGGCTCTGCAGCAAAGCGCTGCTCCTCAATGGGATTTCTCAACAAGTCATTGATAATAGTAACGAGAAAGGCTGCCGTTTTCCCCGTACCCGTCTGGGCCTTACCGATGGCATCATGGCCGTATAAAGTATGCGGCAATATCTGCGCCTGTATAGGGGAGCAGTATTTGAATTTCAGATCCGCGATAGCATGCATCAACGGCAACGGCAGGTCCAGATCATGAAATCGAGTCTTGTCTGCAACCGCCTCTACGGGAAACTGGCTTGGGTCCCAGGCTTTTTCCTGTTTGTTTTTCTTTCCTCTCGCTCTTCTCGCTCCTCTCACTTGTTTATTCTCAGTCTCAGCATCCGATTGCGACGACTGTTTTTCTGCTTTTACCCCATCATTTTGGGACTCGCGCGCTTTTTGTGTCTCGTTATTTAACGATTTGAACCACTTTTTTATCAAAATTTATTAACCTTAACTACGGACTGTTATGAAACGTTTTAACCAGAGAACCATCCATCGAATACCCGGCCAAACAAATCTGATCATTGTATCACCATTCGCTATGGGTTGAGAGCGTTATACAGTTAACGTCCATTTTTACACACAAATTCATCGCTACTCTATTGAAATCGTTTAAAATTCAAACAGATAAGTGCAGACTTGAAGTCAGCTTTGTAAGGCCCTAGAATGAGGCTGCACTAAAACAAACAGGCTCAATAACAATAACCTTGCTTCACGAGGATTTATATGGATGCCAAGATTCAACCATGGCCTGTAGTAAACCAAACTCGCCACACTATTTTGGTGATTGAGGACAATACCCATTTTCGGGCTTTCCTCAGCCAGTTACTGATAGCTGCAGGATTTGACGTATTGCAATCACCGGACGGCAATGACGGTTTGCGCCGTTTCCACAGTGACAATCCGGACCTGATTATTACCAATGTTGTCATGGCCGGCACCGATGGCCTGGATGTTATCAAAGGCGTTAAACAAGCAGCGCCTGACAAGCCTGTCATCGCCATGTCGAACTTGAAGGATCAACCTCACAAACAGAATTTTCTCAGTCTAGCTCTTATGCACGGAGCCAACGCTGTACTGGCCAAACCCTTCAATATTGACGAGTTGCACCAAACCCTAGATCGTCTGTTGGACATTCACTCCGAACAAGGTCAGTCAACAGCATCAAGCGCTGAACCCATTTTATAAAGCAAAATCTAACCTTAAGAACTTAACTTAATGGCATTGGGGCAATCAGCATTCCAGTGAAGGGATAAGCCTCTACACAACCAGAGAGAATATGGGATTGCGCTTAACACGCTCAAGCACAAGATCAACCGTCACCTGCTCAATAAACGCATATATCGCACGACCAAGCTGTTCAGCATTCTCACCAAAGTTCATCGAAATATGATGACCCTCAACACGCTTCACCGTAAAATCGCCCAGCAGATAATGCAACCAATCGCGATGCAACATCTTAGGAAAATTCTCCAGCGTTTCACCGTGACGCAGATACAGCACCGGACCTTCGTACTCCGGCACCTGATAATCCACCAGCGCCTGCTGATGCACCAACCAGGTATCGATCATATTGCGGGTAAAATGTGGTGGCAGCTCAATACCCACCTTGGCACTGGCCTTGCTCACATGCTGAATCTGCTTGTCCAGATCCAACTTGGCCAGCGCTTCGATATCCACCTTCACCTTGCCGCCAAGCGCATTTCTCAACAGATAATCAAACACATCCGCACTGCGAAACATCGAATAGGGTCGAATGGCATCCGGTGTCGGCGTATCGATCATCACCAATGGCAGCTTCATATCATATTTCGCCTCAAACTGACTGGCGATCTCCAAGGCCACCAAACCACCAAAAGAGGAACCACCCAAAATAATATTTTGTTTGCTGACCAGACGCTGCTCCAATTCAGCAAGGTAGGCCGTCGCCATTTCGACAACATCATCGTACGCACTACCCCCTTCCTCCAAACCCGGAGACTGTATCGCATAAATCGGTAGCGACTCAGGCAGGTTGTTGCAAAGATCCTGGTAGTAATACACCTCACCACCCACGGGGTGCACCAGCACCAGGATCACATTACCTTCCTCACCCTCACGCAAACGCACGACATTCCCTGGCGGTTGACTCGAACCCTGCGCAAGAGCTGGCGGCCCTTTTGCTGCTCGCGGTGCAGGTACAGCTTCCTTTTCCATTTCACCCCCATCAATAGCCGATGCGTTTTGCTTCAGTTGTTCAAGCTGCATTTGAATGTAATCCGCCAAGCCCTTCGCCGTGGGGTGCTCCAACATAGACGGTGGGCGTAACTTGATATCATAATGCTCACTAAGTTGATTTAACGCCCTTAGGGCCAGAAGCGAATCGCCACCGAGTTTAAAAAAATTGTCTCTAGGCTTAATCACGATGACACCCAGCGCGACTTGCCATACTGCCTTCACTTTTTGCAGAATCGGCTGAGTGGACGCGAGTTGCGCGGCAGGCAACTCTGCCAATGGCAATTCAATTTGAGCCTCTGCCGACGACTGTGTGTCACTGGTACGCCGTTGAAATATTGGCAGCCTGTCCGCCTCACGCCGTTCAAATTTAACACTGTCCGTCGATCGCCTGCTATATGTTGTTGTATCAGTCACACGGCGGTTATATTTTTTATGCACACCATCAGCGCTCATCACCTTCAATTCAACATAGGCACGCTTCGGCTCAATCCAATGCTCCTGGCGCTGGAACGGGTAGGTCGGCAGTACAACCCGTTTTGCTGTGGATGCTTCAACGCTCGACCAGGAAAGGGGATACCCACGACTCCACAATGCACCCAAACCACTCCACCAAGCCTCGGCTTCGCTATCATACTGATGACGATCCAATGTGGCTTCAACCGTAATCTCCACCTCCTTATCAACAACACAACGACGAGTCAATGCCGTTAACACACTGCCCGGCCCCACTTCGATAAAATCGCGATAACCACTTTGCAACAAGGTAGTAACACCTCGGGCGTAGTTAACGGGCTGGCGTAGATGTGATACCCAGTATTCTGGGTCAACCGCCTGTTGATCGGTAATCCAGTTGCCGGTCAAACTTGAGATAAAACGCTCGGCAGGTTTTTTAAGCTGAAAGGTTTGCAGTTGCTCACGAAATGACGGCAAGATGGGATCAAGCATGCTGCTATGACATGCACGCTCTACCTGCAGGCGCCTACAACTAATACGCTCCTCCCCTAGCCTCTTTTCCAACAATTCGATTTGCTCGATTGGACCAGAGACAACACATTGCTCAGCAGCATTTCTTGCAGCAAGAGTCAATTGCGAAAACGGCTCAAGCCAGCGGGAAGCCTTTTCCGCAGACATTGGCAACGCAAGCATTCGTCCTTCCGGGACCGATTGCATAAGCTGACATCGCGTCAACATCAATTCAACACCCTGCTCAAGAGTAAACACTCCGGCCAAGGTAGCTGCCACATACTCACCAGCACTATGCCCCATCATTGCTGCAGGGGCGATACCGGCTCGAATCAATGACAGCGCCACGCAATACTCAAGGATGAACACCAGAGCAGGTGCAAGCTCCACTTGCTGAAGACGCTCAGTTTCACCACGCAGATCGGCATCACTAAAATGGATATCACGTTTTTTAGCAATGCTCTTGAGAATATCTCGGGCAAAATCCATATCCGCCCGAAAACTTGCATCGTTTTGATACAAAAAGGCGCCCATTTCCGAATAATGCACACCCTGCCCCGGAAATAGAAACACCGGCTGCTTTTCTTCATCGGCCACACTCAGGTCATCCACAGTGAGCGCCTGCAACTGTTGAACAGCATCCTTATGGTTATCCACCAATAAGCTGATACGATGGCTAAAAACCTTGCGCCCAATCCGTAGGGTATACGCAATATTCTTAAGGGACTGTTGTGGATTTTCCGTTATATGGCGACTTAGATTGTTAGCACTATCCAGCAATGCCTCCAACGTTCTCGCTGACAATACCAAAAGCTGTGGTTCACACTCTACCGGTAAGGTCTCATCAGATACATTTTCGTCACAATAGGTTTCCAGTATCGCATGGGCATTGGTACCGCCAAGACCAAATGCGCTCACCGCCGCACGACGAGGATGTTCACTGTGTGGAAACGCAATCAGTGAATCATTCACAAAAAAGGGCGAGGAGGCAAAATCGATTTCCGGGTTGGGGGATCGAAAATGCAGCGTCGGTGGAATCTGCCCATGCTGTACGACCATCGCCGCTTTTATCAACCCGGCAACACCGGCCGCCGTATCCAGATGACCCAGGTTGGATTTCAACGAGCCCAATGCACAGTACTGCTTGCGATCCGTATCCTTGCGATAGGCCTGTGTTAATCCAGTGACCTCAATCGGATCACCCACATGGGTTGCCGTACCGTGCGCCTCGACATAGCCGATACTCTCTGCACTCACACCGGCCCTCTGCAACGTCTGACTAATGACTTCCGACTGCCCTATCACCGAGGGTGCTGTAAATCCCGCTTTGTTAGCGCCATCGTTATTAATCGCGCTGCCCTTAATCACCGCAATAATCGGGTCGTTATCAGCGCGCGCCTGCGCCAGGGGTTTTAACAGCACCAAACCTGTGCCCTGACTGGCAACCGTACCGGCCGCCTTCTCATCAAAAGTGCGGGTATGACCATCGGGTGAGCCGATCATGCCTTCGGTATGCAAGTAACCCTTATGCATCAGATTACCCAGTGATACACCTCCGGCCAGGGCCATATCGCATTCACCACGCAGCAGCGCCTGAACCGCAGTATGCACCGCCACCAACGAGGTTGAACAAGCCGTTTGGATCGCCACAGCAGGCCCACGAAGATGCAACTTATAGGCAACCCGAGTCGCAATAAAATCGCGATTGTTACCCAACGATATAGGCATTTCACCTATGGCTTTTTCAAGATCAGGATGGGATGCAATATGGTGCATATAATAACGATTTTGCCCTACACCGGCATACACTCCAATAGAACCACCATCCAGCTCTCCCACATAACCCGCGCGCTCAAGTGCCTCCCAGGCACACTCTAAAAAATGACGCTGTTGTGGGTCAGTAATCTGCGCCTCTCGCGGTGTCATATTAAAAAAGTCCGCATCAAATGTTCGGATATTATCCACAACACCCTTGGCTTTCACGTAGTAGGATTTTTTCAAGAAATCAGCTTCAACGCCCGCCTCCAACAACTGCTCATCATTGAAAAAACTGATACCCTCCTCACCTTCACAGAGATTACGCCAAAACTGTTCGGGAGTTTCTGCACCCGGTACTCGCACCGCCGCCGAGATAATGGCGACATCCTGACTTTCGCCCGTATTACTGATACGAATTTCCTGGGTTACATCCGGTTTTGACGCCTGCGGTTCTGACGTGCTCTCATCCACTATCTTTTTCGCCAGAGCGGCAACAGTTGTGTACTCATAAAGATCTACCAACACCAATTGCTCACGTAGATTGTCCGGCAGCTTGTCATACACCTCAACCACTTTTAAAGAGTGACCACCCAGATCAAAAAAGTTTTTATTCAGTGGAATAGGCTCAATGCCCAACACCTCAGACCAAACCTTGGCAATGGCCTGTTCAATGGTATTGCAAGGTAGAGAATGGGTTTCCTCAACAATATCTGCAAGAGGTTCTGGCAGTACGCGGCGATCAATCTTATCGTTGGGTGTTAAAGGAAATTTATCCAATGCCACTACAAAGGCCGGAATCATATAATCCGGTAAGGTTTTGCGTAGACTGTCTTTCAAAGCATCGGCATTGAACTGTTCAATAATGTGCGGTACCACATAGGCCACCAATTGCGGTGAACCGGCTTGGTCAAAGGTTGTTACCAGAGCCTCTTTAATGGATACATCTGCCAGGCAGGTCGCTTCTATCTCACCCAACTCAATGCGATAACCCCGAATTTTTACCTGGTGGTCGATACGACCAAGAAATTCAATTTGTCCATCCGGGCGGTAACGGGCCAGATCACCGCTTTTATACAGACGATCTCCAGGCGTACCAGGCAGTGGATTGGGGATAAAACGCTCTGCCGTCAACTCCGGCCGATTCAAATAACCACGAGCTAAACCATCACCGCCGATATAGAGTTCACCCGCGATACCAACAGGAACGGGGTTGTGATATTTATCAAGAATATAAACTTGGGTGTTGGCAATTGGCCTACCAATTACCGGAACATCGCTGCCATTCACCTCAGCACCGGTTGCCCAAACGGTAGATTCAGTTGGACCATAAGCATTAAAGAAACGACGCCCCTTCGACCAGCACTTAGCCAATTCTTGTGAACAGACCTCGCCAGCAACAATGAGTGTTTTTAGTGTTGCTATTTTTTCAAAAAAACGCTCCTGCCCAATTAACAAAGAGGGCGGCAATATTGCAGCGGATATATGTTGTACATTTATCGTATTAAAAAGTGCTTGACCGATTAACTCTTCTTGCTGAACTGCCACCAAAGTACTACCACACTGCCAGGCTAGCGCCATTGCGGAAATGGAAGCATCAAAACTGAGTGAGGCAAACTGCAACACCCGATCATTCCCGTTTAGACCATAGGCCTCTCTGTGGGTGATCATCAAATGTGCCAACCCTCTATGTTGAATCATTACTCCTTTTGGTTTACCCGTCGATCCAGACGTATAAATCACATAGGCCAACTGATCAGGTAAAATATCAATCGTAGGGTTTCCAGACGGCATGGTGTTGATTTGATCAGAAATAAAATCAAGAAACAATGCTTGTTCACACTGAGGAGTTTGGCTAACTAAGGCACTTTCAGTCAAACAGAGCTTGATGCCCGAATCATCCACAATATGTTGTAAACGAACATGAGGATAGCTGGGATCTAAAGGCACATAAGCACCCCCAGCCTTTAATACTGCTAGAACCGCGACATACATTTCCAGCGAACGCGGCAAACTGATACCCACTAAAATTCCGGCCTTAACACCTTTCCCTATCAAATAATGCGCAAGTCGATTGGCTTGCTCATTAAGCAATTTGTAGCTTAGAACTGTATTCCCAAATGACAAGGCGGGTGCTTCAGGGAATTTATCCGCAAAATATTCGATTTTTTTGTGAAGTGTTTTTTCTTTATCGTAGGGAATCTCCGTATTATTCCAGTCAAACAACTGCTGCTGACATTTTTCTATCGGGAGAATGGCTAGTTTATGAATATCTGTTTCAGGCTTATTAACAACATTTTTTAGCAGGGCATTAAAACCATCTCGAATATTGTTAATCGTTTCCAGTGTAAAAAGAGCTGCATTATATTCGATACCACCATAGAGCTTATCATTAAAGTTATAGAGCTTGAATGTAATATCAAACTCATCGATCTGTGTTTTTCGTAAATGCCGTCGCCATAGTCCAAGCTCTCCCATATCCCAGTTTCGCTCAGTTAAACTAGGCCAGGACACAATTGGAGGGCTTCCTTTTTCAAAGGAATTCACATTCTCCCAAGCAAACGTTGTATTACACAGTTTGACTTTTCCTGACTGATCAGCCCCGTTTAGATCTCTGGCTAGTTCTGCCAGGGGATAATCACGATTGCGAAGCACCTGCTTAATATGAGTGTTGGCTTCTCCAAGAAACGAAGTGAAATTGATATTCCCATCATATTTCAAACGCACCAATACCGGGTTGACAAAATAATTGCATACGCCTCGATATCGACTGTCACGACCGGCTGTAGGCGTGCAGATAGCCATATCCGTATCACCGCTTAGACGGTATAGCAGCAAGTGAAACAACGCCAAAAAACCATTAAACTGCATCACCTTATTTTTACGACAGATACGATTAAAGAGCCCTACATCGTCAGCATCCAATTCAAATGGAAAGTAACCACTCTGCTGAACGAATTGTCCGGATTGATTATATTCATAAGGTAACTTTGCTGTAGGGCAAAAACCATCCAGCGTTTTTAGGCCAAACTCTCTTTGTTTCTGTCCTCGCTCTGAATCAAGAAATACCTGCTGTTCTTGGATAAAATCATCAAAGTTTTTTTCAACGGGTAGAAGCTGTAAACTCTCTCCTCGAAGCGCTAATCCATAGAGTGTTTTCAACTGGTTGACAATCAGTACTGCTGACCAAAGGTCTATGCATATATGGTGTTGATACCAGGCCAGAACCGGCGATTTATTGGGACGAAGATATACTTTCCATTTCAAAGGAACCTCATTTTTCAGATCGTACGCCTGTAAAAAATCGCGGTCCAGCCGCTCGCTAAGCAGACTGTCATCATCTGATTCAAGTCGTTCAACTGTATAGTTTAGTTCGGCATGCTGATGAACCTTTCGATAAACAACTCCGTCAATAAATTCGTAAGTTGTTCGCCACGCATCATGATGTTCTTTAAGATATTCAAGACTCTTTTTTAGCAAAGTGAGATCGACACTATGGGGAATATCCCAAACGAAATGAACGTTATATAAATTACGATCTGCTGACATGTGGGTCATCAACCATATCGCTTCTTGACCTGGCGTGACGGGACGAATATCTAAACTGCATATTTCTTGGCTCATATAGACAACTACCGTATTAACGTCAAACTACAACTTCTCTCGTGTCTAACGTACAAAAACACTGTGCTAACTTACCTGTTTTCAGCACTTCTTTGGCGGCATCCACCTGCCTAACTAAATGTCACAAAAACTGTGATTGACTCCAAGATCGATATCATTCAATTTTTAGTGGGGTAATACTTAGTGGGATGAACGCAAAACTTACTTCGTATTGGTGATGACGAACAAACACCTACCCCAAACTTGCCGTTGTTTAACCTGACGCTCCTGAGGAAGATTATTATTGTTGATCGAGTAACTAATCAGTGATCACTCCAAAATAACCACATTAACAACGCCTTTTTCTAGCTGGTTCGCCCATAAAGCGTGTACATTTTATAAGCAGAAGTTATTAAAAATCAACCGTTTTGGCCGATTTTTGCGCATTTATAGTTTGTGTATATTCACTTTCGTGATTCTATTCTCAGTTGGTAAAAAAAAATAACTGATTTAGTGGAAATGAACAGCAACTAGCACAGAGAGAAAAAAGTATAGCTTTTGAGGCCCATAGTGCGTTTCGATATGCTCACAAAACATAGTCCTTCAGTTCAATTCACAATAACCACATGACTCCAATTCCATATAAACAGAATAAATAACCCAACTTATAGGCTAGACTTACACGTGCTACTTTTTATAACTTCAATAAACTGATCGAAAGACAAACACACTGAGTGACAAATTACCGCATCTTTCCATATTTGATTGGGATATTATTAACCCTCAGCCACCTAAGTTATGCAGAGCGAATTGTTGTACCCGCAGATATCACGTCAATTCAAATTGCCGACAAACTCCGCTATCTAAAAGAGGATGCATCCAAAGGAAGGCCCGATATCAATGAGATTAGAGCAATCCCTTCTGATCAATGGACTCAACTCACTGCAAACCCGAATTTTGGTAATACCAAAGACAGCTATTGGTTTTCCACTACTCTCATTTTTAAACAAGATTTCAACGGTGTTATCGAACTCGACAGGCCTTATCTTGATGCCATTGATTTTTACCTTATAACTGATCACTCTCAAATCGATAATATTCAACATCACCAACTTGGTGATAAGCTCCCCTTTTACCAACGCCCCATTATTCACAACAACTCAATTGTTCCCATTAAACAAACAGCAGGTTCCCACGTGCATGTTATTTGGCGGATATTCAGTGGCGGCGCCGCACTGCAGTTTGAACCGGCACTTTGGAGTGCAAACGCATTTCAAGCAAACAATCAAATCCGGCTGATGTTACATAGCCTGTTTTTTGGTGCGCTGCTATTTGCTGCTTTATACAATTTATTTATCTTCTTTTCAGTTAGAGAACCTGCTTACCTTTACTATGTGATGTACATTCTTGTTGTTGCCCTAGCGCTATTTACCGTAATGGGATATAGCTACCAGCATCTCTGGCCACACTCACCTGACTGGAACAATGAATCGCTTGGAATCTTTAACCCCATTTTCCGCATATTCAGTTTTCTTTTTTGCCTCAGTTTTCTCCATTTAGAAACACGCCTGAAGAGGGCAGCAAGGATTTTTTACCTGTTTATTGCTATAGACCTGCTTTTTTTAACACTCTATCTCTCCGGTACTTACTATACACATCTGTTTCTGCTTTTTTCACTTCCTGTTCTTGTTGGTTATCCACTGGCCCTTATTTCCGGTCTAATCCTGTGGAAGAAGGGGATTAAAGAAGCTCGCTTTTTCTGTATTGCGTGGATTGGTATTGTCATTACATATAACCTCTATGCCTCTACCTTACTAGGTAATTTTTCATACTCCCCCCATTTTTTTTACAGTACCATGATAGCAGTATTGTTAGAAGCCATTCTCTTTTCTCTCGCCCTAGCCGATCGTCTCAATATCGCCCGCGAAAACGCCATTGAGCTTCTCGACACCCGCACCCAACTATTGCAAACCGAGATGGACAAAGCAGCAAACCTGCACAAAGTTGAGGTGGCAGAAATGGCCAGCCAGGCCAAAAGCACTTTTCTCGCCAATATGAGCCATGAGATCCGCACACCCATGAATGCGATTCTCGGCTATTCACAACTGATGCAACATGATCCGGAATTAACGCCCAAGCTAAAGAGTAATCTGGAAACCATTACACACAGTGGTGAACATCTGCTGGCTCTGATCAACGATGTATTGGAAATGTCCAAGATTGAGGCCGGGCGTATTACTCTTCGCCCAAAAGATTTCGATTGCTTTGCACTGCTACAGGATATCGACAGGATGTTTCAGGTTCGCTGTGCAGAACAAAATCTTAAATTGACGATGGAGCACAGTAATGAACTGCCTCAATATTTATTTGCAGACCGAAACAAAATCAGTCAGATTCTGATTAATCTGGTAGGCAATGCGGTGAAGTTTACCGGCAAAGGTAGTATCAATATACGAGTAACAGCTGTGGCAATTGAAGATACAGGTCAGTCTCTACAACTATCGCCTACAGATTCACAGGAATACGAGCAGGTGCAATCGTCTTCTGCATCCTCGTCTATGCCCTTACCCCAGCCGGAGCACCGAACCGCCCTTCACGCAAGCGAGAGAGAAAGTCATAAGGTCATTATTGAAGTAGAAGATAGTGGCTGCGGCATTGAAGAGGCAGATCACGATAAGGTTTTCACCAGCTTTGAACAAAGCCAAAGTGGTTTACGTTCAGGGCAGGGAACCGGCCTGGGATTGTCGATCAGTCGCGAGTACGCTCGCTTGATGGGCGGCGATATTCATTTTACCAGTGTGCCGGACAAAGGCAGTACGTTTCGCGCAGAGATCCTCTGCGAACTGGGGGAGACAACGGAGGTTCTTTCCTCACAAACCCATTCTCATGTTATTGCCCTCAAAGAAGGCTCACCCCATCACCGCCTATTGCTTGTCGATGACAGTGACACCAATCGTGATCTGCTCGTGCAGTTGCTCGAACCCATTGGTTTTAAACTGGCTCAAGCGGCGAACGGCAAGGAGGCGGTTGAGCAATTTGAAAAATGGCAGCCCCATCTGATTCTGATGGATAACCGTATGCCGATAATGGGTGGCGCCGAAGCGACGGGTCGTATCAAATCGATGCCCGAAGGTGCTAAAACCTTTATTGTCGCCGTCAGCGCCAGCGCCTTTGAGGCGGACCGAATTGCTATTCTCGCAGAAGGTGCCGATGCCTTTATCCGCAAGCCGTTTAAGGAGCAGGAGATACTGGATATTATCGGCAGACTACTGAAGCTTGACTATATCTTCGATGAAACGACAACAGCGACAGTGGCTCCGGTGATCAAAGGCCCGGAAGAATTAATACAAGCTATTTCCGCACTACCGGAACAAACCATTAAGAATCTTCGCAATGCCGTTACCATGGGCGATATGGCATCGATTCGGCAATTAATTGATAGTATTCAAGAAGGCAACACTGATAACTGCAAAGCACTGGCCGCCAGATTGACACAACTGGCGATGAATTATGACTATGATGCAATAAGTGAGCTACTCGCCTAGAGTAACAATCGATCACCCGCCCTTTTACGCTATACTTTCCTTACCACCACTTTTTGAAATACTCCATAATCCGAGAAAAAACAACGTGGTAAATGGTCGCTTGCTTACATTTTTAGCATTTGTTTTTTTGCTAGTCATCGGTAACCTGAGTTTTGCTGAGCAGATTGTTGTACCCGCTGATATCACTTCGATACGCATTTCCGACAAACTGAAATATTTTCCAGAAGACACTAGCAGAGCACCACTCAGCATTGAAGAAGCCAGAGCACTTCCTCCACAGAGCTGGATGCAGTTAAACATCAACCCCAATTTTCGAGCCACGGAACATTGTTGTTACTGGTATACAACCACGCTTCAATTTAAAGACAACTTCCAAGGTCTTATCGAAGTCGACCGACCCATTATTGATTATTTTGCTGCCTACCTCATTATCGAAAAAAACAATGCAATCACTCACCATCAGCTCGGAGATAGCTTTCCTTTTTCCTCTCGCCCTATCGATCATTACAATATGCTGATACCTATTGAGGCGAAAGGTGGCGACAACATAACCCTGTTGTTAAGAGTAGAAAGCAACATCACACCTCTGCAACAATTCGAAGCCAACTTATGGAGTGACACATCGTTTTGGTCGCATAACAATCGTATGCAGTACCTGTTTGGTTTTTATTTTGGAGCCATGTTGTTAGTTGTTTTCTACAATCTTTTTATCTTCTTTTCAGTTCGCGAATCAGCCTACCTGTTTTATGTTGTTTCAACGCTTATTATTACACTTTCGATTTTTACTGCCTGTGGATATAGCTACCAATACTTGTGGCCCAACAGCCCTGAATGGAACAGCCGAAGCTTGGGCATACTATCACCTATCTATCAAATTTTTGCGCTTCTGTTTTGTTATCACTTTCTACACCTGCCGGATAATTTGCCTTGGGCAGCCATGACAATAAAAATCCTTATTATTATTAATCTACTTGGAATCGTTGCATACGTCTCAACACAAAGCACCACCGTTTATTTATTTTGCGCAATTATCAATAACGTAGGTTATTTGCTCGCACTGTTCTGCGGCATTATTTTGTGGTTCCGAGGCATGAAAGAAGCACGTTTTTATTCGATTGCATGGTTCTGCTTCGTTGCTAGTTACCTAGTATATTTTATAAGTTTTCTGGGAGGTACGGGTTACAATCCAACATACGCGTATATCGTTATGGCTTCACAGCTTGTTGAAACCACTCTGTTCGCCCTGGCACTAGCTGACCGTCTCAATATTGCCCGCGATTCTGAGATTAAACTCCGCCAGGTCAGCGAAAAAGCCGCCCTTGAAACCCAACAACTGCTGGAAGCGAAAAACGCTTTATTAAAAAGCCAGATTGAGCAAGTCGACGCCGAGCAGAATGCCGTACGCGCCCAGGCCGAGAGTAAGGCCAAATCGGAATTTCTGGCGACCATGAGTCATGAAATTCGCACCCCCATGAATGGCGTATTGGGCATGGCTGAACTCTTAAAAGACACTAATCTCGATCATACCCAGCAGCGCTTTGTCACCACCATCAACGACTCGGGTCGCACCCTGCTGGCCGTAATCAACGACATCCTGGATTTTTCTAAAATATCCTCAGGCAAAATGAACGTGGAGGCCATCGATTTTGATTTGGAAATGGCGCTCGATGCCTGTATCGAAATGTTCAGCCTACAGTGCCTGGAAAAACACCTGCCATTTATTCCCTGCATTGAACGGGGAGTACCGCAAACGCTACGGGGTGATCCCACCCGCCTGCGCCAGGTGTTAAATAATCTACTTTCCAATGCACTGAAGTTTACCGAGCATGGCGAGATCACACTGACGGTCAAACGTCAGCGCAATGGCGTTGAAGACGAATTACTTTTTACTGTGTGTGATACCGGCATCGGCATCAACGAGACGCAACAGGCGCAGTTGTTTAAAGCCTTCCAGCAAGCCGATGGCTCGACTACTCGTCGCTTTGGCGGCACTGGCCTGGGACTGAGCATCTGCAAACGCTTAGTGAGTTTGATGGGGGGTGATATCTCAGTGCACAGTGAACCCGGCAAAGGCAGCTGTTTTAGCTTCTCCCTACCCTATCAGCCCGCCAGCGCAACGTTTCAGGCACAGACACCGTCGTACAAAACTGAACTGGCCCAAAAGCGTGTATTGATTGTTGATGACCATGCCACCTTTTGCGAGTACACCGAACGCACTTTACACGCCTGGGGCCTGATCACAGCGGTCGCGGTGGATGCCAAGCACGCTTTACAGCAGCTTAGCAAAGCGCAACTGCATGATCAGCCTTTCGATTTGGTACTGATTGATATCGTATTGCCCGATCTAAACGGTTACCAACTGGCACAGCAAATTTATGAATTATACAGATCGCCGTCGCCTTCCATGTTACTGATCTCTGCTCTGCGCTTTGACAAAACACCAGAAGAGTCCGAGATTGCCACCACCTGTACCGCCGGACCGATGCTGGAAAAACCCCTGACCAGCGCCCGGTTGCGCGAAGCAATTGCCCTGGCTTTAGGTGCCAAACGAGACCATAAACAAACAAGCGAACCACAGCTAGCCGACCTGTTACCGCGCCTATCCATTCTGGTGGCTGAAGACAATGCAGTGAACTGCCAGGTAATTGAAGGACAGTTACACAAACTGGGACAGAACTGCAGCTTTGCCGAAAACGGACAACAAGCCCTTGATCACATCAAAAACCGTACGGACAAACCCTTTGATCTGATTCTGATGGATTGTGAAATGCCAGTGATGGATGGTTATGACGCAACGAGGCAAATTCGCCTGCAGCCCAATTCCAAAGAGCTTATTATTATCGCACTAACGGCCTATACGGGTGAAGAGACCAAGCTGAAAGCCCAACAAGCCGGCATGGATGACTACCTGCTTAAACCGGTGCATATGATGCAACTACAGTCAATGCTGGAACGGTATTTTGCACCCGGAAAACTCAGTTGAATCTATTGCGATACGCCACTACAAACAGGACAAGCCGGATCTTTTGGAATACGCAGTGTTCGAAACTCCTGATACAAACCGTCAAACACCAGCAACTGTCCTACAGCAGCATCACCAAAACCACTGAGTAACTTAACCGCTGCCAGCGCCTGCAGTGAACCAATCACTCCCACCAAGGGCGCAATAACACCACTTTCAGAACAACTAAGATTTTCATCGGAAACCGCATCACTATAGAGACAACGATAACAAGGTGTCTCGCTTTGACGACTATCGAATACTACCACCTGCCCTTCACTGCGAATGGCTGCACCTGACACCAATGGCTTACCCAATGCCACACACACCCGGTTGATGGCAAAGCGAGTGCTGAAATTATCGCTGGCATCCACTACCAGATTTACATCTGCCGCTACCTGCAGTAGTTGCTCTTCATCCAGCTTTTCCTTGAAACACTCAACCTTAATTTCCGGGTTTAGAGCAGCGATGGTATCACGCGCAGACTCGACTTTTGCGCGTCCAATATCATCCGTGCCATGCGCTATCTGGCGTTGCAGATTACTTAAATCGACTTCATCAAAGTCTGCCAGTAACAAACGCCCCACACCACTGCTGGCCAGGTACATGGCAACAGGACAGCCCAAACCACCCAAGCCCACAATCAATGCCGTGGATGCCAGCAGGCGCTGTTGGCCCTCAATATCAAACGACGGCAACATGATTTGCCGGTTATAACGTAGCAGTTGTTCGTCATTCATAAATTATTCTCATCAGCATTGCCGTTTTGCACCGTTTCGAAACGCAATGCCATTAAGTTAAGCACGAAGCGTTGTGTAGGGTGCGCCCCGCGCACCTTCGAAACCCGGCATTATGGTGCTATTGGTGCGGGGGCCGCACCCTACTTATGATAGGCTTGCACGCTTAACTTAATGACATTGCTCCTTTGCCCCCCTCCCAGGAAGAAGAAATTGGTTTTCTTGCTATGGTCACACGATCATGCCCTTGCAGGTCCTGACGAGTGCTAACCTCCTCATAACCCAGGTGTGTCAATTGTGCTTGCACCGCTGCTTTTTGTTGAAAGCCATGCTCCAGCAGCAGGTAGGCACCCGCTTTTAACAGGCTAAGACTTTGCATTGCAATCTCAGTAATTGCCGCAAGCCCCTGTTCTTTAGCAACCAAGGCCGTGGTCGGCTCAAATCGCACATCACCTGTTTGCAGATGAGGATCCTGCGCGTCAATATAGGGCGGATTGCTGATCACCATATCCCAAACACCCGACTGTAACGCCACTGCCCAGTCAGACTGAACAAAGCGCACATTTTCCAGCTGATAAGTTTGTCGGTTTTTTTCGGCCAACTGGATAGCCGGCCAGAATTTATCACCGCCGACCAGCAACCATTGTGAGCGTTCAGCAGCCAATGCAAGGGCAATGGCCCCCGTGCCTGTCCCTAAATCCACCACCTGCTGACGCGTTCTCGGCAGCAACTCAAGCGCCGTTTCAACCAGCAATTCAGTTTCTGGGCGGGGTATCAGGGTATCGGGAGAAACCGCCAAATTCAGTGTCCAGAACTCGCGCTGCCCTGTCAAATGGGCAATCGGTTCGCCCGCGGCTCGCCGATCAATCAATTGCCGATAACAAACTTCGTCATTTTCACTGACTGTTTTTTCTGGCCAGGTATAAAGATAGGTGCGTGATTGCTGTAATGTATAGGCCAATAGTAATTCCGCATCCAGACGAAAACTGTTACTAAGGTCTTCTTCCGACCATGAGGAATCAATCCCGGAAACGTCGTCATGCAGATGCCCCCGGCGAATCTGCTCACAACCCAACGCCAACAATTTGTCAATACGGGCCATCGGCTCTATTTATCCAATCTATCAGTCCGCCAGCGCCGCCAGCTGATCTGCCTGATACTCCTGCAGCAAGGGCGCTATTATATCGCCCATCTCACCTGACATGATTTCATTGAGTTTGTACAGGGTCAGATTAATGCGATGATCGGTCACCCGGCTTTGTGGATAATTATAGGTGCGAATCTTATCCGACCGATCACCCGTACCCACCAGATTACGGCGGGTATCGGCCTGCTGCTGTTCCTCTTCCAAGCGTTGCTGATCATTAAGCCGTGCCTGCAACAACGACATCGCCCGCGCACGATTTTTGTGCTGCGAACGTTCATCCTGACATTCAACCACAATACCAGTAGGCAAATGGGTGAGACGAATCGCCGAATCCGTTTTGTTAACATGCTGTCCGCCAGCACCGGAAGCACGGAATGTATCCACCCGCAAATCACCTTTATTGATTTCAATGGCCTCGCGCTCGCCGATTTCCGGCATCACCGCCACCGTACAGGCGGAAGTATGAATTCGACCCTGCGATTCAGTCTCGGGAACTCTTTGTACACGGTGGGCGCCGGATTCAAATTTCAATTTCCCGTACACATCTTTACCGACAAGCCGACAGATTAGCTCCTTATAACCACCGTGCTCGCCTTCACGGGCACTGACTACCTCAAGCTGCCAGCCCAGCTTTTCCGCATAGCGGGAATACATGCGAAACAAATCCCCGGAAAAGATCGCCGCTTCATCACCGCCCGTTCCGGCACGAATTTCCAAAAACGCATTGTTCGCATCATTTGGGTCTTTGGGCAACAGCAATTTTTGCAGCTCCAGCGTCATGCCGTCCTTTGCCTGCTGCGCACTATCAAACTCCTCCTGCGCCATCTCACGCATGTCGGGGTCGCCATCCTGCAGCAAATGCTGTGCTTCATCAATATCGCTCAACACCTGTTGGTAATTAGCAAAACACTTAACCACTGGCTCCAGCTCGGCGTACTCCATCGACAGCTCGCGGAAACGGTTTTGATCGGCTATCACATCAGCTTCACTTAACAGCCCGGCGATTTCTTCATAACGGTCGGTTAGATTTTCCAGTTTGTTTAAAATAGAGGCTTTCATGACTTCTCGCTGTTATCTACGCTGCCTGGAAGACCAAACAGGTCCTGGGTCCAGGCAATAATATCGGTCCGACCATCGGCACTGGCCTTTTTCATTTGAATGCTGGGATGATGGATAAGTTTATTGGTCAGGCCACGCGCCAAATTGGCAAGCACTTCTTCCGCTCGACTTCCGCTCGCCAGTTGTTTCATGGCCTTTTCCAACTCTACATCACGCACGCCTTCGGCTTGGCGCCGAAAAGATTTGAGTGTATCGAGTACGTTTAGCGTTGCAAGCTCACGCTTGAACGTTTCAATACCCGCTTCGATAATGATATCGGCCTTACGCGCTTCGCTTTCCCGACTGCGTTTATTACTTTCTACAATGTCCTTGAGATCATCGACGGTATACAGGTAAACATCCGCCAAGTCACCGACCTGGGCTTCAATGTCACGCGGAACCGCTATATCCACCATAAAAATGGGTTTATGCTTGCGGGCCTTCAATGCTTGTTCCACAGCGCCTTTACCTAATATCGGCAAGGGACTGGCAGTGGACGATATGACGATATCCGCACTCACCAATTGTTCGGGAATTTCTCCCAGCAAAACGGCATGCGCACCAAACTGCTCAGCCAGCTCCTGCGCTCGGTGCAAGGTCCGGTTTGCCACCACAATCTGATTAACACCCTTTTCCACCAAATGCCGCGCCACCAACTCAATGGTTTCGCCTGCTCCGATCAGTAAAGCTCTGGTCTGATCCAAATTAGAAAAGACTCGCTGTGACAGGCTGACGGCAGCGAAAGCAACAGAAACCGGATTCTCGCCAATGGCTGTATCGGTGCGAACTTGCTTGGCCACTTTAAAGGTCTGTTGAAATACCTGCGCCAACATGCCAGTGACCGCACCCAATTCATGGGCCACACTATAGGCTGATTTCATCTGTCCAAAAATCTGGGGTTCTCCCAGCACCATAGAATCCAGTCCGCTAGCCACCCTCATGGCATGGCGCAAGGCCGAGTCTTCATAATGCAGATAACAACATTGCTGCAATTGGTCCAATGGTACTCGATGATACTCGGCCAGCCATTCCAACGCCCGACGCCCGCCGTCTTCACCGTTATCGCCAGCCACAGAGGCAATCAACTCGGTTCGATTGCAGGTTGAGAGAATCACCACCTCCTCTAACTGTGCCTGATTGCGCGCATCCTCCAACGCCTCAGCCATCAGTTCCGGCTGAAACGCGACTTTTTCACGGATACTGATGGACGCTGAATTGTGATTAATTCCTAATGCCAATAAGGCCATAGTTTTGCGGCTCGTTGGATGGTTAACGGGTCAAAGCGTGCCATTCTATCAATTTCACGGCGATCTGTGTAAATCTGTTAAGAACCCGATAAAAAAAACAGACCAACCCCAGATGATCAAATATCGGACAGCAACTGTCACAAATCCCCTATATGCGATGCAAACAAACACAGCAGGCCTTGAGTATTTTCCTATAATGAGGAGTAAGTTTAGCAACTTGCCTGTATCATAATTGAGAATATCTACCCCAGTTGAATAATCACAGCATGAACAAATCCCTAATATTAAAGCCAGTATTCATCGCCTGTATGCTGTTGAGTGCCTGTGCGACTACACCGCAACCCGAGCAAGAACCCGCAGCCACGACGGATAACATAGCAGATATTCATGCTGGCGTACCCGGCATGAAGACTGCCTCGAACGAACCCGAACCCGTTTACCGTCCATTTCCTGAAGAAACGCTTTATGCCTTGCTAGTGGCTGAGTTTGCAGCCAGGCGCGAACAATACCAACTAGCCCTGGGCAACTATCTTGACCAGGCTCACCAAACTCAGGATATCGCAGTGGCTGCCCGGGCAACTCGAATGGCACACTTTCTCAAGGCCAATCGCGCTGCTGTAGATTCTGCCATGCTCTGGGCCAGCCTCGAGCCGGAAAATGCCGAAGCCAATTATCTGGCTGCAATGATGCTGACCCGCAATCAGCAACCGCGCAATGCCATGTCCTATATGAACAAAGTTTCCGAGTTGGGCGGTAAGACCAATTTCTACGGCCTCGCCGCTAGCACCAAGGACGCTAACACCCAGATTCGTGAGCAACTCATCGAGGATTTCGGTCTTCTATTGACCAAAACGCCAAACAATACGGATTTACAACTTGGCAAAACGCTTCTATTAAAACAGGCAAAGCAATATGACCAGGCCCTGACCTTGGTTCAGCAAGTATTAACACACACGCCTAATGAGCTGAAACCTCTCATACTGGAAGCCAAACTGCTGCTTCTCCTGAAGCGTCAAAAACAAGCGTTTAAACGAATTGAAAGACAACTGGAGGCTAAACCGGATAATCAACGCCTAAGACTGCAATATGCCCGCTTGTTAACTCGGGTTGACCTTGTGCAGGCACAGCAGCAGTTTTTTATTCTGTCTGAGCAGTTCCCCGACGATACCGACCTGATTTTTTCATTGGCCTTGCTTTACAAAGAAAACGAACTCACATCCGATGCAAAAAAGCGCTTTCAACAGCTACTAAGCCTCGGCAAGCACCAATCGGCAGCACACTACTACCTTGGACAGCTCGCAGAAGATGAAGGGGATAAGGATCTCGCCTTAACGCATTATCAGTCAGTGCAATCAGGGCCTGACTATATTAGTGCTGTTCGCCAGGGTGTAAAACTGCTAATGCAATCGGAACGTCAGGATGAGGCGCTAGCCTTATTGACCGAGGCGCGGGAACAAGCACCTGAAGAGGCTGTTAGATTATATTTAATCCAGTCTGATCTATTAATGCAGGTAAAAAAGTACGACAACGTCCATGAACTATTGACCCAGGGGCTAGAGGACTATCCCGATGATGACAACTTGCTTTATGCCCGCTCTATGGTCAGTGAGAAGCGCGATGATCTCGCACTGATGGAACAGGATTTGCGCAGCATTATCGAATCCAACCCCAATAGCTCAATGGCGCTCAATGCGCTGGGCTATGTACTTGCCAACCGAACAGATCGGCTAACTGAAGCTGAAGATCTGATCCAACAAGCCCTGACTCTACGACCACAGGATGCAGCGATTCTCGACAGCATGGGCTGGGTACTGTACCGCCAGGGTAAACATGCTGAAGCCCTTTCCTATCTGCAACAAGCCATGGAAAAAATGGCCGACCATGAAATTGCCGCACATCTCGGTGAAGTATTGTGGGTGATGGGAGATCAGCAACAAGCTAAAGCCGTATGGCACAAAGCCCTGCAGGAGCAGACTGACAGCCCCATCCTACTGCAGGTGTTAGAAAAATTTGAGTTAACACCTGAACAGCTTAGCAGCCCTTGATTCGACCTGCAGGTTCTCAATGTACCCACATTTAGTCACCACAGCGCAGCGGAACCCAACTCGTGTTTTGCTTTTCTGCATGACAATGCTGCTAAGTGCCTGTAGCACCGTGTCACAAAAACCAACAGAACCTCAGGACTGGTTGCAACATCAGGCCCAGCTAAATGACATCCACAGCTGGACAATTCGAGGAAAACTCGGCATTAGAAGCACCGATGCTAATCACAGTGCAACCGTGTTCTGGCGCCAAAACGGGGACGAGTACCATATTCAGCTCAATGGCCCTTTGGGCCAGGGCAAAGTTCGATTAAAGGGAAATGCCAGACAACTCACTCTGGAACGACAAGGCCAGCCCCCGCAGGTCACCGACGATGCAGAAACCTTGCTTATTGACCAATTGGGCTGGGCACTGCCCATCGACCAGATCCCTTACTGGATCAAGGGCATGCCGCAACCCCATACTCCGAGTTCCGGGCAGCAACTACATGACGGTCTGCTGACTGACTTGCATCAAAGTGGCTGGCAACTGCACTATAGCCACTATCAAGCCAGTAATAACACCGTACTGCCGGGAAAACTCGTACTCGAAAGAAGCCCGGTTAAACTCACCTTGATTATCAAACAATGGCAAATCCGAGCAAAAACACCAGCCCAACAGAATTAGTACTGCCGTCCCCGGCCAAATTGAACCTGTTTCTTCATGTCTGTGGCCAACGCGATGATGGGTACCATAACCTGCAAACGGTTTTTCAGTTTGTCGATTACTGCGACACGCTGACTTTTCGTCTTCGAGAAGACAATCAATTGCGCCTGCTCACACCTCTCAACGGTATCAATCCCGAAGATAACCTTATTATCCGTGCTGCCCGCCTGCTACAAAAACAAATCCCCAGTCAGCCCGGAGCGGATATTCAGATCGATAAAAAGCTGCCTATCGGGGGCGGGATCGGGGGTGGCAGCTCCAATGCCGCCACCACACTGGCAGCCCTGAACCGGCTTTGGCAGTGTCATTTCTCTCGCAGCCAACTGCAAGAGATAGGGCTTCAGCTGGGTGCCGATGTGCCAATTTTTATTTACGGTGAAGCCGCCTGGGCAGAAGGCGTTGGAGAGCGTCTACAATCCATCGATTTAGCTGAACCCTGGTATCTGGTTATTGCCCCCCCCTGCCATGTTTCCACAGCCGAGATTTTTTCCCATAAGCAATTGACACGCAACACGCAACCCATCAGAATAGCGGCCTTTCTTGAGCACGGCGGTCAAAATGACTGCGAAGCTCTGGTGAGCAGTCTTTATCCAGAGGTAAGTAGCGCACTAACATGGCTTAACCGTTTCAATCCGGCTCGCATGACCGGAACAGGAGCCTGCGTTTTTGCACAGTTTGCTACCCAAAGGGAAGCGCAGGACGTCTTACGACAGCTTCCGAACTCACTTCAGGGTTTTATTGCAAGAGGGGCTAACCAATCTCCACTCTATAAGGCAATGAATAAACTGAATTAAAAGAGTGTTGTCTATTGGGGTGTCGCCAAGCGGCAAGGCAACGGGTTTTGATCCCGTCATTCGCAGGTTCGAGTCCTGCCACCCCAGCCATTTTCCAAGCCGTGTTGCCGAGCCAAAGCCGAGCTAAAATAATCGAAAAATAACAATCCGATCTATGCTAAACCCGATAGGTGTCGACGTGTCAAATTTTATGGTTTTTACAGGCAATGCCAATCCGGTGCTGTCCAAAAAAGTGTGTGAGCAACTGAGCTTACCCCTGGGAGACGCCACCGTCAGCAAATTCAGTGATGGCGAGATCTCCGTTGAAATCAACGAAAATGTTCGGGGTCAGGATATTTTTGTTTTGCAATCAACCTGTGCGCCCACTAACGACAATTTAATGGAACTGATTGTCATGATTGACGCACTGAGACGCGCCTCGGCCAGCCGTATTACCGCCGTCATTCCTTACTTTGGCTATGCCCGTCAAGACAGACGAGTGCGCTCATCCCGAGTACCCATTACTGCCAAAGTGGTTGCCGATATGATGGTGCAAGTGGGCGTAGATCATGTTTTAACCCTTGACCTGCATGCAGAGCAGATTCAGGGCTTCTTCGATGTCCCTGTTGATAATGTCTACGGCTCACCGGTATTGATTGATGATATCGAAAAACAGGAATATGAAAACCTCATGGTGGTGTCGCCAGATATCGGCGGTGTCATCCGGGCAAGGGCCGTGGCCAAGCAGATTAATGACCTGGACCTGGCCATTATCGATAAGCGCCGCCCCAAAGCCAATGAAACTGAGGTCATGCACTTGATCGGTGACGTTGCCGACCATACCTGCCTGGTCGTCGATGACATGGTCGACACCGCAGGCACCCTGTGCCAGGCAGCCAAAGCACTCAAAGAATTCGGTGCCTCAAAAGTCATTGCTTACTGTACTCACCCCGTACTGTCAGGCAAGGCCATTGAGAATATCAACGCATCACAACTCGACCTATTGGTAGTTACCGACACGATCCCTTTAAGCAGTAACGCCAAAAAATGTGATCGTATCCGCCAGCTAACGGTAGCGCCTTTTCTGGCCGAAGCCATGAGACGGGTGAATAACGAAGAATCCATTAGCGCTATGTTCCGCTAATGACGAGTAAAGTTTTATCAACCCGGCAAACACTCTGGTCGCGGAGTCTTTGCCGTTTTATCAAGGAGACATCCAATGTCCGCACAATTAGCACTTAATGCAGAAACCCGCAACGACCAGGGGAAAGGAGCGAGCCGCCGCCTGCGTCGTCTTGAGGGAAAAGTCCCCGCCATTGTTTATGGCTATAACCAAGAGCCCACAGCCATCTCAGTACTGCACAAAGAGATTTATAAGCTGCAGGAAAACGAGGCCTTCTTTTCCTCCATCATTACGCTCAAGGTTGATGGCACAGACCAACCGGCAATTATTAAAGATATGCAACGCCACCCGGCAAAAGACGCGATAATGCATGCTGACTTTCAGCGCATCGACCCGAACAAGAACATTGTTGTCCATGTTCCGCTGCATTTTCTCAACGAAGCACAATGCCCTGGCGTCAAGGTGGAAGGTGGAGCCATCTCGCATTATGTCACTGACATTGAGGTAAGCTGCCTGCCCGCCAATCTGCCTGAGTATATCGAAGTGGATATGCTGGATGTGCATCTTCATCAAATGCTGCACCTGTCCGATATCAAACTACCCGAAGGCGTGGAAAGCGTGGCATTAAGTCATGGTGCCCACCTTGACCTCCCGGTCGCCCAGGTATCGGCAGCCAGGAGTGAGGAGGAAGAGGAAGCAGCTGAAGGCGCTGAGGCACCAACAGAGGCTGAAGGCGAATCCGGCGGCGAAAGCGAATAACTCGCAGCTGACTGGCTTGCTAAGGGCAGCCGTAGAAATTAATTTGCATTTATGGGTTTCAAGGCGCCATTTTGACAAGGCGCGAGGAGGGCGAATAGTGGACTATTTAACCGACGAGCAACGCGGTCAAAATGAGTGAATTGAAAGTCAGACATGTGAATTAATTTTGAAGACTGCCCTAACTCAAGACCGGACTCAAGTTTGAGCAATACACTGCAACTTATCGTTGGCCTGGGTAATCCCGGGCCTGACTATGCGGGTACCCGGCATAATGCCGGGGCTGCGTTTGTTGAAGAGATTGCCAGAGCCCACCAAATCACGCTTAGCAACGACAGTAAGTTTTTTGGTTTGCTCGGTCGAGGCGTCATCGAAGGCCATGATGTACGCCTACTGATCCCGATGACGTTTATGAACCGCAGCGGTCGATCAATAGCGGCTGTTTGCCAGTTTTACAAACTCGACCCATCCCGCATTCTGATTGCCCATGATGAGCTGGACCTGGATGCGGGAATCGCACGCTTCAAACAAGGCGGCGGCCATGGCGGCCATAACGGTCTACGAGACACTATCAGCTCGCTGGGCAATGATCGCGGCTTTCATCGTTTGCGCATCGGTATCGGCCACCCCGGTCACAGCAGCGAAGTGGTCGGCTATGTATTAAAGCGCGCACCGGCAGCAGAACAAACACTGATTGAAGATGCCACAGCGCAAACAATCAAAATACTTCCCGAAGCACTGGCAGGTAACTGGTCCATTGCTATGAATCGATTACACAGTTACAAACCCTGAGTACGAGGACAACACCATGGGATTTAACTGCGGCATTGTCGGTCTGCCCAACGTCGGCAAATCCACCTTGTTTAACGCGCTCACCGAAGCCGGAATTGATGCGGAAAACTTCCCCTTCTGCACTATCGAACCCAATACCGGCATCGTGCCCATCCCAGACCCACGTCAGGATGCATTGACAGACATCGTCAAACCTCAAAAAGTCATTCCCACAACCATGGAGTTTGTTGATATTGCAGGCCTCGTCGCCGGCGCCTCAAAGGGCGAAGGTTTAGGCAACCAATTCCTGGCCAATATCCGCGAAACCGATGCCATTGCCCATGTTGTGCGTTGCTTTGAAGACGACAACGTCGTGCATGTCTCCGCCAACATTGACCCGGCAAATGATATCGAAGTCATCAACACCGAGCTGGCTCTTGCTGATCTGGAAAGCGTTGAAAAACAGCTGCAAAAAGTCATTCGCACCGCAAAAGGTGGCGACAAGGACGCCATCGCACAAAAAGCCCTGCTGGAAAAACTGCTGCCACACCTGGATCAAGGCAAACCGATACGCTCCATAGACTTGGATGACAAAGAACAAGCCATCGTAGAGCAACTGCACCTGCTAACCAATAAACCCACGATGTATATTGCCAATGTCGACGAAGACGGATTTGAGGACAATCCCTACCTGGATATCGTCAAAGAAATTGCAGCCGAAGAAAACGCCGTGGTCGTCCCCATCTGCAACAAACTGGAAGCCGAAATTGCAGAACTGGATGAAGAAGAAAAAGCGGAATTTCTTGCCGACCTGGGCATGGAAGAAGCTGGCCTCAACCGCGTTATCCGCGCCGGTTACCAATTGCTGGGGCTACACACCTACTTCACCGCAGGCGTCAAAGAAGTCCGCGCCTGGACCATCCCCGTGGGTACCACCGCCCCACAAGCGGCTGGAAAAATCCACACCGACTTTGAAAAAGGTTTTATCCGCGCGGAAGTCATCGCCTATGACGACTTTATTCAATACAACGGCGAGCAGGGTACCAAGGAAGCGGGTAAGTGGCGCCTGGAAGGCAAGGACTATGTCGTTAAGGATGGGGACGTTATCCACTTTCGATTTAACGTTTAGCTAAGGGCAGTGCAAGCCCTGAAAATAAGGGCTATCTATCGCCATAAACGACAAACAACTTGACATAGATACCCAAACTGTAGAGAATCTCGCGCTTCAAATTCTGGCAAGGTAGCTCAGCTGGTTAGAGCACAGCACTCATAATGCTGGGGTCGGCGGTTCGAATCCGCCCCTTGCTACCATATAAATCAATAGCTTACAGAAGCAGCGCCTCCGATTATTTTTACCTGTGTAACCCATGTGTAACTTGCGGGCGGATTTCAGCTGTAGCACGACACCTGGTTTGGTTCGTTCTCCCTCCACGCTGGTGGCTTATAACCCTCCATTAATCCCCACTCAACTGCTGCTTAATTAATCGTTAACCCTGTGTGCTGTGATGGCGGATTAGTGGTTTGGCGGAACACTTGGTTTGGGGACTTCTTTTCTCGAAAAGCGGAAGAAGCCTAATAGTTGATCTGCCCGGTTGGCTATTTCCGGAAATCGCTCATTGCGAACTGACGTAAATATTACACTGAGTGTATTATATTCTCGTTAGCTGACATTCAGTTGGCTCGTCTATTTCATCAAAAATGAAATAGTGATCGCACCAAAGCTAACTCTTCCGCTCCTTATTATTAATGCGATTGAACGGGGGAAATATGCCAATTCCGGTCGGCTGGTGCTTGCTAGTTTCACTGTCAGTCATCACGAATTATCGAAGGTTTGACAGCTCGTGTTTTGGCTCAAACTGATCGCCAAATATTTCCACACAACACTCATTGACGAGCAAGCTGCAATGATCGTTTGATTGCCTATGGGATTAATGGAAATTTCACCAACTGCATATACACTTGTATGAAGTATTGTCTCTGTCAATGTTTCGTTACTCATCAGTATTTATCGGAAAGATGGCTTGACCAATCCCCTCTGCTGTCAAGCATCTCCTAGGTCCTTGGGAAAAGAGGGGGAGATAAAAAGGAAAATCCAGATGGGTGCTAATTTGTAGCAACTCGATTACTGAAATAGGTTGCGTTATCCATGGGTAAGAAGAAAAAAGGCAAGAAGAAATCCATTAAGCTGCCAGTTGATAGGCTGGTGCCGGGACTCTATATCGACCTGAAACTGTCATGGAGGGAACACCCTTTTCTTTTCAGTCGCTTTTGCATCAAATCCGAACACGAGATCGATATCATCAAGGATCTCGGCCTGCAGACGGTCACCGTTTTTCCTGAGCGCAGTAAGGCAATAATTGCGGAACAAGATCCGAACGAGTCCTCTGACCTGATCACTAATGTCACACAGGATACACTCTGGAAAAATAAAAACAGTCGCATCGAACAGGCGGAAAAATACCGTTATCGCCGACAGAAGACCTCCCAGCAATATAAGGAAACCATCAAGAAGGTTAAAAATCTCACACAGGATCTAAAATCGGCGCCAGCAAATGCCATACGTGATGCCCATGAAGTCGTTGAATCAATCGCCGCAGCATTTGATCGCAAGGGTAATGTGCTTGTTAACCTAATCAATCTGTCGGACTCCGGTTTTTCCCAATACAATCACTCGCTCAACGTAACGGTTCTATCCTTGAACATGGCCAGCGCCTTAGGCATCAGTGCACAGCAATCACTCCAGTTGGGAGTCGGTGCCATCCTGCACGATATCGGCAAAATCTCCATCCCACACAAGGTTACGATGAAAATGGAGAAACTGACTGAAAGTGAGATCAAGCTACTGCAAACCCACCCGACTCTCGGTGCGAAAATGGTTAGACTGATCAACCAGGTATCTGATGAAGCGATCGATATTATCGATCAACACCATGAGATGCTGGACGGTTCAGGCTACCCAAAGGGTTTGAAATCACCTCAAATTTCCAGACTGGCACAAATTGTTACCATCACTGATCGCTATGATGAATTATGCAATCCATTAGATCCTCAGCAGGCTCTAACACCCAAAGCAGCGATGGCCATCCTATATGCCAAGTACAAAAACAAAATCGACGGAAAACTGGTGCAAACCTTTATTAAAACAATGGGTGTATATCCCTCTGGGACGGTCGTTCAACTCTCCGATGAGAGCATTGGCCTGGTTGTCTCAGTCGATCCTAACGAACTGCTTTACCCGCAAATTCTGCTGTACAACCCCGATATTCCCAGCAATGAAGCATTGCTGCTGGACCTGAAAGAGCACAAGGATATTTCGATTATTGATGCCCTTAAGCCGGGTCACTACCCCAAACGTATCTGTGAATATCTTGGCATCAAAGATCGCTTGGGTTATTTTTATGAAGAGCAAGAAACCCACTGAGTACTGACGGAAGTGGCCTGGTAAGTTGTAACCGCGCCGACAGCGGACGTTTATCTACCATTTTTCGCGGTCTGTTACTGGGTTTATGACCGGCTAATTAAATTTTGCATTTTTATTTGGTCAAACCATCATTTTAGTGGCGGAGGCAAATAATATGAATGACGAAGTGCTGTTTCAATGGTCAGACGATTACAAAATCGGGAATGCCATTATTGATCGAGAACATATTTATATCTTCGACTTATTACGACGTCTGCATGAGGTCGTTGAAAACGAAGAAGGAGATCGTAGCACCGTAGTCACTGTTTTGTCCGAATTACTCGATTATACCCAGACCCATTTTCGCAAAGAAGAAGAGCTGATGCGACGCAACGATTATGCGGAGTACGAAGAACACCTGTTTGCACATGATGGCCTTATTAATAAGGTGGAGGATTTGATTGAGGAATACCAAGATGGCGAACCGGTGCTGACATACGAAGTGATGCTATTTCTAAAAGACTGGCTGCTAGTTCACATCCTGCAAATGGATATCAATTTGGCCATGTTGTCAGATTAGCAGCCGTAGTTGGTCTTAAAGATCTCTTATAGGTGGCTGAGGTCACGATCGGCTAAGTAAAAGGCTTATCCATCGTCTAAAAGCGAGGCATTTACAGATCTTCTATCGGGGGCTCTAAACGCTTTACGGGTAGAATTTCAGAGACAGTTAAGAATGGCAGCTATTTAGGCAATTTGTGATACTTTTTGCTCCGACAACCGGCTGCAATGTAACAGATGCCGTCTCACGAGCACACCAAAAGCTCTGTGAGAATCAAAACCTAATTCTACTTTGTCACATTTAGTAGGTTGATTTTCAAAAGGAAATTGTATAATAGAGCAATTATCGCAATCGCGGTTCAAAGAGCAAATAGAATGGCAATTTCCAAACCACCCAACCAGTAGTATAAAAAATCTAATATCACA
>PIVM01000691.1 GCA_003353945.1 Gammaproteobacteria bacterium | reverse complement strand
AACCGTGCAGTGTTTTGTAGACCATAGAAAGTCTGAATTTGGTCCTTCTGGCAGCCAGGCTCTCCCAATTTAGGTCCTCTAGCATTTCGGTCACGCTGCTCGTGTTGTGATAGCGCCTGGTGGCAAAGCGCGCTGCGCGGCGTTGGACCATCTCCACTTTATGCCTTTGTGCCTCATATGGAGGGTCCCAGACGGAACAACAGTAGTCAAGCCTTGGGCGAACTAGGGATTGGTAGGCTTTGCTCTTTATAACAGTAGAGGCCACTCGAAGGTTCCTCCTGACAAAGTTCAGAGTTTTTGTGGCCTTTGCACTATCATACAGTCTTCGGAACAAGGTGCAGGTATTCCCTTTCTGGGCGGGAACGGATCATTGGAATCCCCAATATCCCTATGACGTGGTCAGTACGCGTGCTAAATTGGAAGACGAGAAGGTTGGACTATTTCAACCCCGCCGACGTTATAATCACTTTACAAAGAAGGGCTGATTGCGTCTCGTAACACCAATAACAAATGCATAGGCCCAACTGAATCAACGTGTATCCCGGCCGGGCAGCGTGCTTGGAAAAGTGAAATGGGCCCGGTTTGACCCCGGTCAAGTAGCTTGCTCTGGGAGCTTGCTGATCCTCGCTGGAGAACCTATTTGCAACTAATTCCGGAATACCGGTACAAACTGAATGGGTTTTATTGTGATAAAAGCGTCATGGGAAAACATTGCGAATGAGATTTATACTTGTATGGAAATGTGCTTTATTATTGGCCATTTTAATATATCGCCAGCTGTTGGGTAATTTTCACTTGTCATAAACAAACCCTGTCACGGCGGGAGGGGGAGGTGCTTGCGAACCCCCTTTTTTTCTGGATAGCCATACATATTTTTGTTCATTTCTAATGTATTCGCCATTCCACTAGATAAGATGCCTATCTGCTTTTAGAGAGCAAACCAAATCACAAAATATCACTTTATCTTGTCGAAAATGTTTGTAAGGGCAACGAAAACGCCTCCACACCCCACACATGACACGCACCCCCTTTGAAAATCCTAGTGACGAGTCTGAAACCCGGCTGACTCGGCCAC
>PIVM01000690.1 GCA_003353945.1 Gammaproteobacteria bacterium | reverse complement strand
ATCAGTGATATTCCAAAAAAGGTCATTTGGTGATAATAGGGGATACTTTGACTTCAATCTGCATCCGAAAGTAACTTCAAATATTCGTTTTTGTAGGCAGGCCTACCATTATAAATGCCCTGTCCGGTAACTGGTCATCTACTGTCCGGAAATAGGGCCGTCCTGTCCGATAACTGGTACTTCTTCATCGTTTTGGAAAAAACCTCTATTAAATAAATAATATAAGCTTAAAAGGGGTAATAGTCACTCGAATGTAAAGATAATATTCAATAGTTTGATGGTACAAAACGTTGTATTGCTAGGCTTAGGGTAACCATACGTAATAGAGTGAGAAATACCTATGTGTCCGATAATTGGTCACTTTACCCTAGTAAATCCCTGTACCGTGACTCGGCGCAGGAAAACGCTGTTGCTCCACGGTGCGCAGAGCCATCGCTCTAAAACTGACAGGGTACCCGGCAGAGGCCCCCTACTATCTGTCCACGGCGAGGCGTCGGCCGGACGGTCGTGCAACAGGTCGAACGACGGCGCTGGAACTAACCGATCCCCAACCTCGCCCGCGTATATGTGGGGTATTGGACTTCGTGAATGATCCAAGGTATATATAGTCAAGCGGTCTTCGCAGTCCTCTTGCTATTGAACGTACCTATCCTACGGTACAAACACTGTTGGAATCGGATAACGGGTCACAGAGTTATTAAAGAAATGCTCGTCATGGAGCCATTTCGCTCGACCCGTTTCGCCGTGGAAAGCCTGGCTGAACTGCATTATTTTTTGGAGGGTGCCCTCCAGGAAATCATCACTGCTCAGTCATGGATAGAAGTATCGAAGCGAAACTGGCAGGGTAGCTGGCCGAGGCCCCCTACTATCTGGCCAGGGAGCGGCGTCGACCGGGCGGCCGTGTAAGGCGGCGAGCGACAGAGCTGTAGCTCCCCAACCGCCGATATCACCGTCGAAGGCGGTGAATCCGGAGGGGGGTGTCTCGGGGTATCGGTTACTGTGAGAGATCCATGGTTCTTATTATCAAGCGGTTTTCGCAGCCCGCTTGCTATTGAACGTACCTATCTTGTGGTATA
>PIVM01000689.1 GCA_003353945.1 Gammaproteobacteria bacterium | reverse complement strand
TTCTGCCAGTTTTTGACAGACTATTTTATTTCACTTTTGTTGACCAACAAAGAGTGAATATAACCACCCAATGTTGTTCGTACTATACCAGAGAGGTGGTAAAAACTACTCTGTTGGATCGCTGACTTCAATTGTGCCCTTACCCAAGCCGACTGTCGCAGCTCACGATAAACCCTTTTTCTTTAGGCACAGAACGCTTACATCTGCGGATTTGAAAAATCCTTGGCGCTTTTCAGCCAAGGGTTTTTCAAATCCGCAGCATGTTTTTGTTAGGCTGGTTTCACTACAAGCTGAAATCATGCCCGAATTCCTTAGTTTTAAACAAGCGATACCGTACACTATCTAATTTCAAAAATGGATAATGTGGCTTATAGCTCTCAACGAATTCTTGAAAACTATCTTTGTTCTCGGCATAGTATCGCCACATCATCGGTTGGAGCGTGCAATCAAGACCAAAGTGTCCGATATACACGACTTCACCGGCCGACAGCTCAAATGTTCCACCCTTCGGATTACCTGACTCAAATAGATCGGAACGGACAGCCGTGTAGTAGCCAACATCAGAGACGGATCTCGCGATTTTGACTTTGGTGTAGCTGATCGCATAGGTTCCTGGCTCCAACAGAAATGCGTAATTCATAAAGCCAGGTCTTCCAGCAGAGCCATTTACAACAAAATCCGGCGAACGTTTGTCATCAGCGTACCGCTTTGGTAGAAGATCAAAACCAACACTTCTTAACTCTGCGTTCTCGAAGCCACCGCAATTCCACTCCCTACTCCAATTTGCTGCAAGTAGAACAACGCCTTTTTTGGGTGCATGCTGCATATACTCGCTTTCACTAAGACCCTTTGAAGGATCATAATCATGCTGTACCAGGACAGATGCACATGACGCAAGTAGTAATGATAGTAAAATTACAGCTATTGATTTAATTGTGATGCCTCCGAGTTTGTGAGCCTAACGCCAGCCTCAGCGGCCGCAGGTCCGCTGGAGGTTTTTGTTAGGCCATTTACTCTTCATCATAAATTCTCATGCAACTTGTATAATCTATCTCTAAATTTGTAAAATCACCATCA
>PIVM01000688.1 GCA_003353945.1 Gammaproteobacteria bacterium | reverse complement strand
ATCCAGTCTGAATACACATCCATGCCGAGTTCCCTAGTTGTATGCGTTCCGCAAGCCTGTGACTGAGTACAGCTAGACCTGGTATCTAGGCCCATACATTTACATTAGTATGGGCCTAGAGCCACCTTAGAGAAAAATCACAAGTAAAAGCCGCCCGAACTTTGGCATGGGTTTGCACCAATTTAGGATGCGATTAAAGTTCGATGGTGACTTTTGATGTTGTTATGGCACTCCTGCTTAAGAAATCATAACCGCACTGGAGGTGATTATCACGTCACAATCCCTTCTGGTGATCGAGAAGAGTGATCTTAAAATCCGAGACGAAGTCGAGGATTTTGGTCACTCTGAACGATCACCAGAAGGGATTATGACGTGATAATCGCCGACAGTAAGGTTATGATTTCTATTATTACAGGCTTCCTTCAAAAATTGGGCTAAATTTCATGAAAAACTTACTGTTTTTTATCTCTGGTGAGGTGTCTCGGGCCGGGGCAGCGGTATTCCGTTAATGGGCGTCACCCCCTAGCTTCGGACAATTGCACGTAATCCCGCCTTCCTGGATTAATGACATCTGATGGAATTTCAGCTCCGAAGTAGATCTAGACTGATTACACATATGTAGGCCTAATCCGTATGACGGTAGGCGCGCTCAGGGTATCAGCAGGCTGCGTCATTTCGCCATCGAGCTTCAGTCACGGCGGCCGGTGCCGGGCGTCAGCATGTCTTTCCCGGGTGTAATTGAAATGACGTCAACGGATAACGTCCCATTGACGATCACGCGAGCGTCATCACGTCGTTACCGTGACGACATGATGTCGCCATGACGTCGTGAGCGTCGTTTTATTAAGTCCCACGCGAAGTCTTGTTGGTTGTCGAGTGGACCGGTGGTAGTAATGGGGGGGGTACGATCAGATCGGCTCCTATGACGTCAGAAGGGATTATAACCTGATAATCACCGCTGATTCGTAATGCATTTGCATTGGTGCGGTAGCTCAAGCCTGTTATAATAGCCATTATAAGCCATCATTCACGGAGCTCCACATTACAGTACGGTATGTTAAATAGAGTTATGTTACAG
>PIVM01000243.1 GCA_003353945.1 Gammaproteobacteria bacterium | reverse complement strand
CAGGCTTGTTTGCGTCTGGATATCAAACTGTCCCATGCACCCGTCAAAGACGGTGCAGCCAAGGGTAAGATTGAACGTTTCTTTCGTGGCTTCAGGGATCGTTTTCTCACTCAGCATACCAGCTTTGATACGCTGGAATATCTTAACGAGAAAACCCAGCGCTGGATTGAAGATGAGTACAATGCAAAACATCATACCGGCATCCAGATGGTGCCCATTGATCGCTTTAACCTGGACAGTGACCGCATCGTCTTTCTCACCGATGATGAGTATTCTGAGGAAATCTTTTTTATGGAAGAAGACCGCAAGGTCAGCAAGACCAATGTCTTTTCCATCAACTCGCAGAAGTTTGAGTGCCCGGTGGATCTGCGTGAGAAAAAGGTTCAGGTGCGCTATGACCGCAGTCGCCGTGATCGATTTGTGGTTTACTTCAACGACCAGCGCATGGGGGATGCTACGCCGCTTAATCTGACTCACAATGCTGTGCGTGTGCGTCAACACTTGGGGGAATTATCATGATCAAAGCCAACTTCGGACTCACCAAAGAACCCTTTAATCACGACGAACCCACCTTGTTGCCTCAGCAGAAAAAGATGGCAGAGATGATTAAAATCCATTCCCAACACGGCGGTTTTTCCGTTATCATCGGTAACCCCGGGGTGGGGAAAACGGTCTTGCGTCAGCACATTGATAACTGGGGTAAAGAGCGTGGTACCGTTGTCGTATCGTTCTCACGCACCATGCATACCTATCTCAATATTCTTAAGCAGATCGGCGAATCATTGAAAGTGGATGCCCCGACCAGTCAGTTAGAGAAGGAGATTATTCAAGCCGCCTTTGATCATATCCGCGAGCGTAAAACACTTTACACGCTGATTGATGAGGCACATCTGATGGACATGGCTGTGCTGAAAAAGTTACGCTTGCTCTTTGAGCGTTTTCCTAAAAAGCATAACCTGGTGTTATTTGGCCAACGTGATTTATTGTATTACCTATCGATGACGATCAATGAGGATATCAAAAGTCGCATCACCTATTCGCAAACGGTTTTGCCACTCAACGATGAGGATCTTAAGCGTTACATTGAGCGAGAATTAGATGTCGTGGGGCTCGGGCATAATACATTCGATGACGCAGCGACTGAACTGATTCTACGCTCTTCGCAAGGCAATCTGAGACTGTGCCGTAATCTGTGCTATGGCAGCTTGATCGAAGCCTGTCGGGATAATCAGCGTAGCGTGAGCATCCGCCAGGTCAACGATGTACTGGTGCAGCCACATTGGCGCTCCCATGCGGAGTTGATCAAACAGCAGGTGGAGCTCACATCATGACGATGAAGCTGACACAATTGCGAACCTATTGGGATGCTGACGATGCCTATACCATCATTGCATTTTTAGATCAGTTGCGTGAAGTGCTGTGGACCGTTTACGGTGAAGAGATTATCGAACGTCAGCATGCTTTGCACAAGGAAGACGATGACCACGATGATCAACACGGGGACGATCCATTCTTCGATGATGAGTTAGACTTTTTCTAAGCACGCGAATTTACCAGAAGGATCATAAGGGGGCAATTTGCCCCCTTTTTGTTTCCAACAGACAGGCAAATCTGTCGTACCAGCGGCAAGGTAAAAATCGATTTTTCAGGTCGATCATAATCTGGCAAATGATATGATGCCGCTTTGCAAAAACCTATGATGTTAATCTGGGCAACTGAAAATATCGTACGATGATAATGTGGAAATCAGATTGTTTTTTATGCCATAGCGGACATTTTTAGTTTGGGGAAAAGTATGATGTTAATTTTGTACGCTACAAAACACCTGACCCACATAAGGAAAAATCCTGATAGTGATTGAGCTGACTGCTCACCCAGATCCTGCGTGTTTCTCCTACCAGATGGGCTGAGCCCAGATAATGTGCGGGCAGAACAAATTAGCCGTGATTAAATCAGGGCAATCGGGCTTAGATTGCGCCAATAATTTGAAGCAGGTAATCATTGCTCCAGCCAGCTTTTAAGCGCTTTGTCTTTACACCAACCTTCAACGTTTTTTCTTTTTTTATCAGATTTAGAGCTAGACGTCTGATAATAGCAAGATTAGCAGCACTATAGCCCTTACGAGCGCGGTTGCTATCTTCATCAAAAGCGTTATCAAGCACCCAGTGTAAGTTATTTTCGATAGACCAGTGAGCGCGTACAGCGTGCTCTAACATGTTGCGATCATTTGCGTTGAGGCTACTTACAAAATAGCGCGTTTCTTCGCTATGCTTAACCTGTCCTAAAACCAAACTATTATGCTGAGACCAGGCGCTAACCATATATATGGCTGCTTTTTTTGAGGCACTATCGAGGCTTAGTCTTAAACACTTGCCATCAATGACAATAATTTCTCCTTCAGTGAGGTCAGCCAAATCAGTCACCCAACTGGAAAAGCATTCACTAAACTGCTCGGTATCGCTTGCAGCAAAAACATCACCGAAGGTGTCATGTGAAGGAATTCCATGCGTCAAACCAAGCAACTTAGTAAACCATTCCTCCTTGGCTTTGCCAAACTCTTCAATGACCACCCAGTTATCGTTTCCACATATGACGGCGCACAGTGTAATAAAGAATATATCCAATTGATGTTTCTTTGTCTGTCTACCTTTGGGTCATCAATCTTTGGGTCATCAATCTTTAAAAAGTGGTGTGAAATTCAGGCTGTCGGCATTCTCATCCCTTTAAATCAAAAGGATAGAATCAATACCTTATCTTATTTATACTTTCAAGAGTTTTTAAGCCCGATTACCCTGGTAAGCCAGCCATCTATTATTGATATGCACACAGCCCTATGATAGGATCTATAAAGCGGTAAACAATCTTGATGCCGTTATCCCATTGAACTTTCAATGGTTTTTTAGAACCTATATAGCCATTTAGAAATAATAATAAATGAGTACAATCGACACAAAACCAATCGGTATTACACAGTCCTATATTTCCGAATGTGAATCAATTAGAGGTATTGCAATTCTCCTTGTAGTTTTCTTTCATGCCTCGTTAAACCTGTCTGATATACCGGGCAAACCCGTTGACTCAAGCCTGCCAATGTCATTTATTCGAGCAGGGGATACGGGGGTAACACTTTTCTTTGTTCTTAGTGGTTTTTTGTTAAGCTTGCCGTTCATTAAGTCTCAAGAGGTAGACTTAAAGAAGTTTTTACAGAATCGAGCCTTGAGGATTCTACCTCTTTATTGGTTCGTAATGATCACCGGGGCACTTTACTACGGTGATTTTATTTTATTAATAAAAACCTTACTCTTTTGGGATTTACGCATCGCAACACTTTTCCCATTTGCGAGTGTAGCATGGAGTCTTGCAACAGAGGTTCAGTTTTATCTTTTACTACCCATTCTATTTTTAATTTGGAACGCGAAACCATATAGACCATTTTTATGGGTATTCGCGATCCTGTACATAGCTATCTATATCGACGTAGCGGGTCACTGGGATATCATAAGAGACGAATGGTATGGCTCAATCACAATGAAAAACACCATTTATTCTCGCTGGCCGGCTTTTCTTTTCGGTATAATACTAGCCTACGTGCATGCAAAACCAGGCATTAAACTAAAACAATACTGTCATCAAAATAGGCTATTACAGCGAGGACTCGGTGATCTCTTTATCTTAATTATATTGGTCTGCCTTGGCCTGCACCTACAACGAGTTGCTTCCTTGGGCATAATTGAAGCATATATCAATTTCTTTGATCGCTTTCTTATCGAATCCTTTTATTGGACTGCTTTTATTGCCAGCATTCTTTATCTACCAATAAGAAGCAAAGCCCTATTCGTCAACCCCTTGCTGCACTCAATCGGAGTAATCGCCTATTCGTTGTACCTTTGGCATAGCGTCATTATGCACTTTGGTGCTGGCTGGATAACGCCTGTATATACTAGCTTCGAGAACCTTTCTCAACATTTTCAAATTGCCACATGCATAGTCCTAGCAATCATTTTCTCAGCTATCAGCTATCAGCTTATTGAAAAACCATTTTTAAAACTAAAAATGAAAAAAAGAACCTAGGAGCCTGTCCGAGAATAGAAAACCTACTGCGGAAAACCCATTTCGGCCAGATTTCCCGATAAAAATCGTTAAATATACCCAATATTTGCCTCTTTTTATCGAAAAATCTGACTCAAAAAGGGTTTCCCTCGCTACGGTTCCTATTCTCGGACAGACTCCTAGCATCTACGACTCTCTCCGCAAAAATGTTGTTAATTAGAGGAGTGTCTGGCGTCAACTATCGTGGCCGGTTTCGCGACAATTAGGATGGCCGCTTAGTTGTCTTACTCCTGCTTGAACTGTTTTTGGCTAGTTGGTGTGCTTTGCGGTAACTTTCACCTT
>PIVM01000242.1 GCA_003353945.1 Gammaproteobacteria bacterium | reverse complement strand
TAATCAAAGAGTGTGAGTCGCTGACTGCCAAGGTAAACATATTCACGCAGGATATTGCCCTGGTCGTCTGTTTCCATGAGCAGGTTACCGGACTGATCATATACTGACAGGATGGTTTTATTGTCTGCAGTGTGGATAGTACGCAGGCCACGACCGTCGTAGCCGTACTCACCAATAGTGTTGGCGTTGTCTGCCACTGAAAGAAGGCGGTTATCATCGCTCCAATTAAATTCTGTAGTGCCTTTACTCTGGATATTTCCGCCAGGATCGTAGCTATAATCGGTTGTCTGGGTGCCTGCTGTCTGGGCAAGGCGGTTGGAGTTTGCTTCGTAGCTATAATTGGTGGTGGTTGTATTTTCTGTTTTGTTCAGCCTGTTACCGACATTATCGTAGCCATAACCTATGGTTCCGTATTTACCCTGTGCGGAGTTAAGCCTGCCCAGATCATCGTAGGCAAAAATCTGAGAAGCTGTCTGATCGATGTTATTAGTGATGGTCTTTACATTGCCGGTGGCAAAATAGGTGTAGTCGCGGTTATAGAGCGAACCTGCTGTGGTGTTGCTCAGGCGGTAGAGTTGATCATAGTTGTTATTTAAGACAAGGCCATTACCCAGTGTCATAGAGGTTGTCGGGCCAAAGGGCAGGTGGCTGATACTATCGGTGATGGGCTCGGTATTGCCCTGATAGGTGGTGGTGATGGAAGTCACTCGGCCGATATTATTACGGTTATAGCTGATAAGTCTGCCGCCTGGATAGGTGATGGAGATCAGTTCGGAGTTATCATTATAACCGTAGCCAGTTGTGAAAATTTGATTGTTTTGGTTGCGCTGTTCATTGATCAGGCGACCAAAGCTGTCATATTGATAGGTGGTAGTGCCGGTGGCATCCTGCATGGAAGTAAGGCGCCCGATACCGTTTGTACCCTGGTCGTAGCCATACGAAATGTTTTGTGATGTATCCGGGTAGCTGATACTCAGGAGTCTGTTGAGGATATCGTAGTTATAGGTTGTGGTGGTACCGTTGCCGTCAGTTGAACTGATCAGGTTACCGCTGATGTTATATATGTATGAGCTCAGGCCGGTATCTGGTGAGGTGCGGGTCAGGCGGCGGCCAAAGTCATCGTAGCTAAAAGTTGTGGTGTTGTTTTCTGCATCGGTGACGGTGGTGAGATTATTATTAGCATCGTAGTTGTAACTGGTGGTTACGCTGCCTGGTTCGATGGTGGTGATAAGACGGTTAAGGGCGTCGTATCTGTAACCGGTGACTTTATTTAAGGCATCGATCCTATCAACGAGGTTACCCACTGGATCGTAGTTCAGATCCACAAAAGAACCGTCTGCCAGGATGGTTTTATCCAGCTGACCTGTTTGTTCGTATTGGTAATCGACAAAGCGAGTGAGTGTGCCGTCAGGGTCTTTGATTTCCTCACGGGTGCGTTTACCGGTGGAATCATAGGCGTAGCTGATGGAATTACCCAGGCTGTCTGTAATGAGTTCTAGGCGGTCGTTGGCATCGTAGCCATAATGGATAGTACGGTTACCTGGCAGATCCACCCTGGTAAGCAGACCGGTGATATCATAGTTATTGGTAACGGTAATGCCCTGACTGGTTCTGGTAAGCAGTCTGCCGTTAGTGTCGTAGGTCATGCTGACGGTGGCGGTTGGGCTAGTGATTACACGCGGTTTACCGTAGACGTTATAGTCACTGTAGGTGGTGGTACGACTCAAGGCATCGGTAACGGTGTGCAAGTTACCACGGTTGAGCCCCTGCCCTGCATCATTGGGATAATAAGCCATGGACACCTGATCGTTGACATCAGTGCGAGGGCCATCAATGGTGAGTGTTCTGCCGTATGTGTCGTAGGTATATGTGGTGGTGCGGCTGATTGGGTTTGATTCGGAAAAACCGGATTGGGTGCGGGTGAGCATGTTGCCATTGGCATCATAGGCCATGGAGGTGATACTTTGCTGACCCGGATTTGCTATGGACGCTCTGGAGATAGTTAAGGCTTTGTTTAAGCTTGCATCGTATGTCCAGGTGGTTTCTCTTTCCTGCGCGGTTCCTACTGCTTCTGTTTTTTTAGTTTTGTTACCGTTGCTATCGTATTCGTAGGTGGTAATATTGCCTTTGGCATCGGTGGATTGGGTGATTTGGTTGCGGCTATTGTAAACATAGTCGGTACCTGTATCGGCACCACAGGAAGAGCAACCTGGTCCGGTGTAGTTTTTGACTGTAACAAGGCCGTTATTTACCTGCAGCTGGTAGGTGGTTTCTACCCCGAAGCTGTCAGTGATTTTTCTTTGAAAGTTTGCTAGGTATTCGATTTGATAGGAATCTTGTCCATCTGATTTTGCACAGCTGATAACCCGGTCTTGAGTATCGTAGGCCACGGTTAGAATTCTTTGGCTATTAGTATCAAGAATACCAGTCAGGTTATGGATATCGTTTGCATCGTCATAGATGTAGGTGACAAGGGTAGTATCCGGTTTTAGAACAGAAATCAGGTTATCATTAGCATCATAACTGTAAGTATATATGCCAATGGGGCTGGTTAAAGTTTCCACCCTGCTGTTTTGATTGTATGCAAGGGAAAAGCTCCGGCCAAAAGTGTCGGTCACCGAAGTCAGCAGTCCGCCTGAGTAAGTATAGGTTCTCGTGTTGTTGTTTCTGTCTTTAGTTTCCGTAAGCAGACCATTTGCATCAAAGGTTATAATGGAACCACTTGACTCAGAAAGCTGGTACCCAGTTTGGGTGCTAGTTATAATGCGTGCCTTGCCGTCTTGGTTGATCCATTCATCAACGCCTGTAGTCTTTGGGAAATGAACGTGACGACCACTAGCCTGGATCAGGATAATTTTATCAGTTTCTATCTGAAGTTTGGTAGTAAGAGGAGCACTCCAACCATATCCCAGAGGACCGCTTACTTTACTTTGACTATTGTAGGTCCTTTTAAATATCAGTGATTTTCCAGGCCCATTTAAACGCAGGTCTATTTCTGAGAGATACTTATTACCGCTGCCGAAGTTAATCTTATGACTGGAAATATATGGCTGGCTAGAGGCTAGGGCAAAATTTGCGGATAATAGCAAAAATATCAAAGAAGGAATAAATGTTATCAATATTACTGACACACGTAGTTTCAATGAAAAAATGTTTTTGATCATAGGTATCTCTTTTACTTGATATAAAAATATATTTTTATTGATTAATTCTTGTTTTTACTAGCAACATTGGCCTTCTTAACATGGAGGCCCCTGGTTAATGGCTTGGCAATTACTATCGCATTCTTCACAATTTATTAAAGCTGGATCAATATTTTCAATATCGGAAACTCTAGTACCATTCCCTAAATGTAAAAAATTGAATGTTGTACCGTTGTATACACTATAATTGGAACCATAGATCGACACCTGACGGACTGAAGCATAGTAAACCTTATCACCACATTTACGCCGATGATTCCGATAGGATAGAGTGTGATTAGCATCATCAGCGTACCAATCTTCAAAAAACGAGCACCAACCTCCTGAGTCTGCTCGTTGAATCACCTGGTAAAAAGTTTTATAGCAACCAGCGTAACAATTACCTGAAAAAAAGATGGCTGTCGTAATCATTAATAATATTAAGACCTTAGGCGTCATGCTTATCATTATTCCTCTGAGTAAATAAAATTAAATTCCACAATTGCAATGCATACCCTACAAGCCTTGTTTTTACCATTTTTCCATTCATTGACTTCATTCACAGCACTGATGTGTTTCACAAGGAGGTGGACCTTTGGTTCAAGGCATCATCACCTATTTCGATCTTGATTTCTTTGGTCCAATTTCAACAGCGTTACCATTTCCTATAAATCCAAGAAGAAAGCAGGTAACCAAAAGACCAGTTATATCAAAGGAAAAATTGTTTCTGATCATAGGTAGTTCTCTGTTTTAATTAAAACCTGTTTAATATTATTCAAACTTTTAAATTGCTGATTTCTATATATTAATAATTTAATAATCTGTAGGACATGTAGGTGGTGGGCCTTGTTGTTGTTCTTTACATTCAGCATCTATACACTCAGGCGGCTCACAACCTTCAGGAATTGCACCTGGCATTAAATTTTCAGGATAGACTAATGGAGGGCCAAATCGAGCTTCTAAACCTGTTATAACTTCAGCAGTATATCCATCAAAAACTTGTAACGGGTAAAGCCCACTATTTTTAGCCCAAATACCTGTTTTAAAATTAAACACATATCTGTCTATACCAAAATAATCCCAATTACATATCCATGCGCCAGCCCAGACACGATCTGTACCATCTGGTTCATTTTTACATTCTAAAGTATCACTTGGAGGTACCAAATTTATGTAATCAGCATTAATGATATCACTTGGGGATAGATTAG